>NZ_QWLE01000112.1:0-3871 GCF_009917365.1 Neglectibacter sp. X4
CCTTCCCCCTCCTCCCCGCTCCGCCGGCGAGTGGAAGTTATCTATAAACTCACACTTGCAGGGGTTTTGGCGGGAAAAGGAGGTTTTAGGGGGGAAATGGCGGGGAGAGGGTTGAACGGGGGGCAGGATAAGGAGTGCGCAGGCGGGGCATTGGATGGAAAAAGAAGCGTCTGGATATGCCTGCAAAAACTTTCAGGGCGAAATATTCAGGGGAAGCGGCGGGCCCCCCATATTTTCAAAAAGAAAATTTTCTTTTCCTCTTGACTCTCCCCCTGCGTTATAGTCTATACTGTAAACACGGTACCGGAAAGGAGGCCATCCAGGTGAAAAATATGAAGGAAGGAATGATACCAGGCACAAGGGGCCGCGTTTTTTATGGCTTTTTGTGCGAACTCTGTATCCCATGGCGATGAAGATGAACTGCCTATTGACTGTAAAGGAAGCCGCCGTTATCAGCGGTGTAAGCGTGCGCACGCTACACCACTATCACAAACTCGGGCTGCTCGTCCCGGCGCAGGTAACGGAAGCGGGATACAGGCTATATGGACAGGCGGAGCTTGCCCGGCTCCAGCAAATTCTGCTGTACAAAGAGCTTGGTTTTTCTCTGGAGGAAATACGCCCCTTGTTAAGCGCTGACCATATTTTCTTGCAGGACGCGTTAGAGAAGCAGACGCGGCTTCTCATGTTAAAACGCAAGCGCCTGGACAAGCTGATTGAACTGACACAAAACCTGTTGAAAGGAGAATGTATAATGGATTTTGCCGCATTTGACACAAAAGAGATCGACCAGCAGATGGAACAGTACGCCCAGGAGGTGAAGGAGCGCTGGGGAGAAACCCTGGCCTATGAGGAATCCCAGCGCCGCATGGCTTCCTATGGCAAAAAGGAGTGGGATAAAATATACGCGGGCATGGGCGGTATTTTCCGCCGCTTTGCCGCCTGCATGGAAAAAGGCCCGGATTCCCCGGAGGCGCAAGCCATGGTGCGGGAATGGCGGGACTTTATCGCAAAAAATTTCTATCCCTGTTCAGATGAAATCCTGCAGGGGCTGGGACAGATGTATGAGGCGGATCCCCGCTTCCAGGCCACCTTTGATAAGACCTCGCCGGGGCTGGGTGCTTTCATTGCGGAAGCCATCAAAGCCTCAGCTACGTGATTCCATCCAATTTCTTTAGCACGCCGCAAAAATGGCTTGTATCCAAAAGGATGCAAGCCTTTTTTGCATTTTGATATATACGCATAAAACCGCACCCATAGAAAAATCCTCGGGTGCGGTTTTTTCGTTCTAAGCCTCCCCCAAGGGAACGCCCCTTTTAATACTCCACCTGCAGCCAGCGCCTCTCAGCAGCAGACTTCTTCCCCGCCACAATGACAGCCAGGGTATTGTGGCCGTCCTTGCCTGTAACGGTGGGCTGGCGGTTGTTGATAATGGAATCCACAAAGTCGTCTATAATGCCGCTTTTTAGCTGCTTCTTGTTGGTGGAAATGGCCCCCACCTGGTATTTTACCCGGGTATCGTCCCGCAGCTCCACCACGATGTCATCGGCAAAGTCCCCGAATATCTTCATAACGCCCTTATCCCCATAGATAATGGTGCTGTTGTCCTCTTCGCCATAGTTGGTCCAGGAAACGTTCATGGTGCCAAAGGTGCCGTTTTTCATGCGGAAGATGGCGGAGGCGTTGTCCTCCAGATCAATCAGCCTGCCGTCTGGATACCGCTTGTCCCGGGTGACAGTTTCACAGCAGATGTCCTCCACCTCGTCATTTGTGAGGAAGCGGATGATATCCAGCTTGTGGGCGCCTAAATCTCCCAACGCGCCAAAGTGCGCCTTATCTTTGTCAAAGAACCAGGTAGAGTTGGAACGGTTTACACTCCAGTATTCCGGGCCGCGGTGGCGGAAGTTGCTCTGGATGGAAAGAATGTTGCCTATCATGCCAGACTGGAGCAGTTCCCGGGCCTTCCGGTGGGTAGGCAGCAAGCGCTGGTTGTGGCCGATCATCAGGATTTTCCCAGACTTCTCTGCAGCTTCCATCATGCGCCGTGTATCTTCCAGTTCCAGGGCCATGGGTTTCTCGCACAGCACATGCTTGCCTGCTTCCAGGGCCATAATGGAATACGGTGCGTGGGTGTTGTTGGGGGAGCAGATGCTTACAGCGTCTATCTCCGGATCTGCAATGAGTTCCTCTACTGTGGCATACACCTTTGCCCCATAGCCCACCGCCAGTTCTTTTGCCCGCTCCTGGTCAAAGTCATAAAGGGCTATCACTTCCGAGTTGGGATTGTCTGTGTACTCTGGCGCATGGCGGCGGGCTGTAATCATGCCGCATCCGATAATGCCGACCTTTACTTTTTTCATACTGCATACCATCCTTTACCTGAAAAGTTTTATTCCATCGGGGGGACTACAGTCCCTCTGTCTACCAGCTCTGTGCCTACCCACACTGTCTCCGGCGGGCCTTCCAGCTCCTGCCGGCGCTTCAAAAGCAGCTCCACCGCCTTTTGGCCCATTTCTCCGGCATATATGCCCACCGAATCTACAGGCGGGGACAGCATGGCGGAAATGGTGTTGTCATAGCCCATCAGGGAAATGTCTGTGGGGATTTTCACCTCTGCCTGATAGAGATACTGCATGGCCCCGGCAATAAGGGTATCTGCCGCGCCAAACACAGCAGTGGGCCGCCTGCCTTGCTCCCACAATGCCTGCATAGCCTTGCAGCCGCTGGCAGGGTGATAATCCGGGACAATTTTTATAAAATCCTTCTCCAAAGGCAGGCCCGCTTCTGCCAGTGCCTGCCTGTAGCCTTCCAGCCGCAGGGCTTCCACAGCTTGGCCGTTCTCCAGCCCAATATAGGCGATTTTTTTGTGCCCGGCCCGCAGCATGGTCTGGGTGGCGCTGTAGGTGCCGGCCTGGTCGTCCAGCAGCACCCTATCGCTGCGCTCCGGCGCCCGCTCTATCCACACCAGGGGAATGCCCGCCCGCTCCAGCTTTTTCACCAGCCCAGGGTCAAACTGCCCGATAGACGTAAGGATGACCCCGCTCATGCGCCTGCCGATAAACTCGGTGACAATTCGCTCATCCTCTCCCGGCAGGCCGTATTTCGTAAAGCTTAAAACGCTATACCCCTGCCGGGTGCAGGCCTCGTCCACGGCCCGGCTGATTTGGGCAAAAAGCATGTTGGGGCTGAACTGCAAAATGTGCCCTATCATCTGCACCCCGCTTTTTAGGCTTTGGGCCAGGGTGTTGGGCACATAGCCCAGCTTTTTCACAGCCGCTTCCACCCGCTTCCGGTTTTCCCCAGAAACGTACCCATTGTTGTGCAGCACCCGGCCCACTGTGGTCAGCGAAACCCCGGCAAGCCGCGCCACATCTGCCATTTTAGGATTCCCGTCTGCTGCCGCCATACACCCTCCTCCTTTTGTTTTTCTATATGGCATCGTTACCATGTGGTGACGATGCCATATTACCATCTTCTCCTCCCCTTGTCAAGCCCTCTGCGGAATTTTTTTCAAGCCGGTCGCAGCGTTGTCGCACAGAGCGTAAGGGAAACTGCGTAAGGTGCTGGTTACCGCCGCTGACGGCAAGACCCAGAAGTATTACACCCTGACGGTCACCAAGGCTGACGCGACTGAACTGCAGCCCACCATCACCGCTGCCAAGCTGGTACTGAACAAGGGCAAGGACGACGAGTATGTAAGCAACGGCGTGGTGGACACTGCGGCCCGCACTATCACTTTCACAGTACCCCATTCCACTCTTGACACAGCCGTACAACCCAGCACAGTTGACCCCATTTTTCCGGCCCGGTTATCCTTTTGGCGGACCGGGGGTATGAGGCCTGCAATAACCTTGCACACCTGGAGAGAAAGGGC
>NZ_QWLE01000113.1:0-3818 GCF_009917365.1 Neglectibacter sp. X4
TAAATTGTGGCGGGGTTCGTATGGCTCTGGTATGGCAGGGGCAGAAGGATTCGAACCCTCGGCACGCGGTTTTGGAGAGCGACAGTGCAATTTTCAGTGAGTTTTAGACACCTTTATCTTGTACCGCTCTATACAGAAAAACGTCTTTAAATCTGGATTTCAGGCACTTTCTGCCCTCAAAACCTGCTTACAAAACGCAAATTTTCTGCTCGTTTGCTGGAAAAACTGATAGAAGAATTTATAGTGATGTGATAGACAACTGCTTCGGCGGCTTCATCTGGTGTTCTCTATATAGATGGTTTTCATCGCTTAGATACTGCTGCGCCTGGTTAAATCAAATTAGCACAACCGCTTGATTGATATATCCCCTATGTAGAAAAGTGGGACTACATAGGGGATATATTTGTTTCCGCAAAAATTATTTGTGAGGAGAAAAATGCAATGGTGACGCGTGCAGATAGTATAGAAATCTTGAGGGGCAGAATGAGTTTGAAGTTCAGCAAACCGACAAAAGTATAGAAGTACCAGAACTGTGAATAAGCAAGGTAAATGAAATCATGAAAGAACTATAGTAAATTTGTTCATAATCATATCGTATACCGCGGCAGGGGGAAAACGTTCAACATAATTCTCCAGATTCAAATCACAGTCTATATCAGGTGCGTTTTCCCTGTTCGACAGAACAAGACTTTATGCTAAAACTCTTTGAAATGGACAGCTTTTTCAAACACGTCCGTTTCATAAACCAACAAGTTGCACAAGAAGCTACGTCCTAAGTCATGGTATTGCATTGTAAATGAGGACACTTTTGGAGAATAGCGGCTCATATGGAGCTTTTCAAGACTCCCCCGGCCGCTGATTTTTGTGTAATGTTACATTTATGAGGCGAGCGTGCCTTTTTAAATTTATATACTTGACAAGGTTCCTTAAATGCGATAAAATAGATTTAAATAAAAATGCTAACTTAGGGCTTGTTTGAAAAATCGCCAACACCGTCTTTTTGCCTAAATCCGGGCGCTTTCTGTGTTGGAAATCCTCGAAAGGCGACAGCCTTTCTTGCGGTTTCCGCCTTGAAAACACCCCGCCCTAGGCAAAAATCCGGCACTTTCTCTATTTTCAAACAAGCCCTAATAATTTAAGATCTATTTTTAGATAGTTATAGAAGAAGGAAATGTTAATTGGTTCTAAAATTCTATAAAATATTTCCCTTCATGACTATAAAATACAATTCTAGGAGGTGAATTCATTATGAAGGTAAAGCTTAGAAAAGCGCCTGAAAATCGCCAATTATCCACTTTGTTCGATTTATACGGCAGTTGTGGTGGATGCGGATCATGTGGGTGCTCTGACTCTGTAGCAGCTTGTGTAGGCAATTACGAAATGGCTGTGCGGATAGTTAAGTCTGCTAATCAAGAAGCTAACTACAGGAACAATTATGGAACTTGATTCCCATAGTTTAAGAAACAGTCAGTCAAGTGGTTTTCAAAGATCACTTGGCTGACTGCCTGCTTACATGAATAAGTGTAGGTAAAACTCTGATTTGCTTGCCATGTGATACAACACGATTCTGTTGATGAAGTGCTGCTCGAAAAAAGCTGCACAATAAAAAGTGGGAAAATACGGGTTTCAGGATGGAGGGTTCACCTCTTTCCCCTCGGCCTCTGTGTATTCTACCAATATCTGCTTGCGATTTTGAGCTTTACCAACACGTCGAACATACATGAAATTATATAATATATTCTGTTCTGTCCATCCTTGTTGTATTTAACACAGACGGAGGTGTTATGGTTTGAAAAAAAAGGTGTTTGCTGTGGCGGTATGTTTCATGTTGCTTTTTTCAGGATGCACAAGCACACAGGGTTCAGACAAAGATGGGAGCTATGCCTCCACTCAGGAGAGTTCAGGCCTGCCCGCGGAGGAATCCGCAGCTAAAACAGCATCCGGAGAAACCAGTGCGGAAATTTCTGGTGATTTAATTCTGCGCACTTGTGATGACCCTTCCACCATCAGCACTTGGGAAACCTATATAAATAGTTTCCATGAATCCTACCCGAACGTGAAAATAACCCTCAAGGCCGAGGGATCCCCTTGGAATTCAGAAACTTACCGCACAGGCGTTAGTGTGGAAATGTTTTCGGGAGAAGCGGGGGATTTGCTGGACTTGAGTTTTCTCCCCGGCCCGAAATATGCTGAAAGCGGCTTGCTAGTAGAAGTGGATAGCCTGCTGGAAAATATGCCCGGATTTTCCTGGGAAAGCTATTATACCAATGTGTTCGACGCTGTACGCTATAAAGGCGGGTTGTACTATGTCCCCTATGAGATGGATCTTTTTGGGATACGCCTGAATAAGCTTGTATCCGATCAATTAGATTTCCAGGAGGAAGGCCGGGACACAATATCCATTCCTGAGTTGTTGGAGTTGTGCCGTAAGGCAAACGAGCTGCCCGGCTTGCCAGAAGATTTTTATACGGAAAGCGGCGCCGACTGGACATTCCTCAGTTCCTTTGAAATGTCCTCCTATGTGCAGGAAGGAAATAAATCCGCCTCTTTTACATCGAAAGAGTTTATAGATTATCTGGAAAATTTGAAAGCGCTGCCTTTTCCGCAAAACATGCGGTATGGTATGTATGGCAGTGACCAGAAAGAATTTCCTGAAAGCCAGTTTTACGGCTTTATTGCTTTGCAGCCCATTGGGGAAAGCAATGCCCAGCGGTATCTGGAGAGTGCAGAATCAGAATTGGTTACAAAATATATGTTGACGGAAACCAGTCTGGGCGGCAAGACTTTTGAGACAAATGCGATTGGAATCACTTCTTCATGTAAGGATTTGGAAGCGGCGACAGCTTTTGTCCGTTTTCTGTTGGATACAGATATCAAAAAAGAAAAGGCCGACCTGCTTTCCTGGATGTTCCCCGTCAACCGTAGGGTGAATCAGGAAATTCTGCGCCGATCTTTTGGAACAGGCCAGGAAGAAGTTGTACAGCAAATGGACAAGTGGTGCGGGCAGGTGGATACTTTAATGCTTCTCCAACGCAGCCCTGAATTATTTGCTGTGTTGCAGGAAATTATGGGAGAGTACATGGATGGCTTAATTTCTCCAGAGCAATGCGCTCAAAAACTACAGGAACGGGCGGAGATTTATTTGCAGGAATAAGGAGTGAAGTAATGTGACATGGACAGTATTTAGAACAATATCAAAGTGCTATTTATATGATAGAAATATAAATTCTGTTGTGGAAATCCCGGAATCAGACTATATTGAATTGAATTCCGCTCATATTTCAGAAAATCTTTTGGAAAAATATAGAAGGAACCGGATGTTGGAAAATACACAATTGCAGGAGATTAGACATGGTTTCACAGATTTAATCGAAGACTACCTGGAAGAGCGAATGGAACAATTAGTTCTTCAAGTTACGCAACAATGTAATTTGCGATGTGAGTATTGTACATATACAGATAACGAAAAATATAACAATCGTACACACGCAAACAAGTTTATGAGTTTCTATACAGCTAAACGCGGAATTGATTTCTTAATGTCTCATTCAAAGCGGCTACAAAAAGTAATGGTCGGTTTTTATGGAGGGGAACCACTATTAGCTATAGGCTTAATACAACAAGTAATTGCCTACATTGAGGAAAATTATCCGGAGAAGGATGTCTCATATGCGATGACCACCAATGGAACTCTTTTGAATAAGGAAATAGTGAATTACCTTGTAGAAAAGGATATCATCTTAACCAATGTCATTAAGTTAAAGGTATAAAAGAGCAAAATAAGAAAAAAGCATAAAAAAGGCTTGACAAATGGGAAA
>NZ_QWLE01000114.1:0-3802 GCF_009917365.1 Neglectibacter sp. X4
CCACCAAAAGAGAGCCAGGCGAACCCCGAGCTAACCATCACGATGGTTGGCGGGGTATTTGTCCTGGCTTGTCCATTAGAGTTTCTGATGGAAAGATAAGAGAAAAGCCGCTTGGGAAACCAGGTGGCTTTTCTCTTTGTAAAAAAACTTATCGGAAACCGATATTATCTAACAAAACGCTGAAATCCGTTACAATATATGGTAGACTCTACCATAAAGGAGACTGGTTATGATACGGATTTTACTGTCCACCCGGCTTGGTGAACTGAAGTGGACACAAGCGGACCTAGCGCGTAAGACAGGCATACGAGCCAACACAATCAGCGAGCTGTACCACGAGGTTGCGGCTCGTGTCAGCCTTGAGCAGCTGGACAAAATCTGCGAGGTGCTGGACTGCGACCTAACGGATCTGATTGTCCGTGTGCCCAATGAGTCGGGACCGAAGACACCTCCCGGCCATAGAAAATGAATATGCAGCAGGTCCTCTCCTCTGCCCCGAGCGGTAACGCTTGGGGCTTTTTATATGCCATGAAAATTTTTATAAGTCACCCTTGACTATACAAAATGACTATGGTATAATATGATTGTAGCAACAAAGAAATCGAGGTGAACATACTGGGAATCCGAAAGGGAACGAAACTGACCGACACACCCAAAAACAAAATGCTCCGCATCCGCATTGATGAAGAGATAACCAGAAAGCTCAATGCTGTGTGCGAAGCGCAAGGGAAGAGTATGTCGGAAATCGTTCGGGCAGGAATCGAAAGGCAATACGCCGAAATGAAAAAATGAGAGCAGCCCGTCACCCTGGAAAGTATCGGACTGCTCCAACAAACCACAACCGCGAGGCTCTGGCACAGCTATTATACCAGACCTCCGGGGAAAATTCAAGGAGGACAGGAAAATGGCTTATGAATCTATGAAAAAGCAAAACTTTGGGATTGAAATTGAACTGACCGGCATCACCCGCAGGAAGGCCGCCGATGTAATTGCCAAATACTTCGGCACCAACAGCCGCCACGCCGGCGGGGCCTACGACCCCTACACCGCCACCGACCGCAAGGGGCGCATCTGGAGGGCTATGACGGACGGCAGCATCCGCACCAAAAGGCGTGAGAATGGTGCGCTGATAAACGCAAATCGGGATTATTCCTGCGAGGTTGTCAGCCCCATTCTCCAGTATGAGGATATGGACGACCTACAGGAAATCATCCGGCTGCTCCGCAAGGCCGGGGCTATTGCCAATGAATCCTGCGGAATTCATGTCCATGTGGACGGCAAAGACCACACTCCCGAAAGCCTTACCCGCCTGATGGGCTTTGCCATCGGCCGGCAGGATTTGTTCTATGAGGCGCTGGGGATTGGTGACAGGGCGAACCACTGGTGTAAGAAAATAAACCGCCAGCTTTTGCAGGCCATGAGGAAGGACGCCATTCGGACCAGGGAAAGCCTGGAGCGCATTTGGTACAGCGCCGTAAATGATGGGTATACGGGCGGTATTGACCACCAGCATTACAATTCCAGCCGATACCATGGAATCAATCTCCACGCTTTCTTTACCAAAGGCACGGTAGAGTTCCGGCTGTTTAACGGCACCACCCACGCCGGAAAGATAAAATCCTACATTCAATTCTGCCTTTCCATAAGCGCATGGGCGCTGGATTGCCCTAATGAGCGGCTGTTCTTCAAGGGCTGCCAGGACTACACCGCCGAGCAAAAATACACCCTCATGGCCAGCGTCCTGAAGAACCGGCTGGGCCTTCGGGGCAAAGAGTTCAAGACTTGCCGCCAGCACCTAACCGCTGTGTTCCATCCCCAGGCGGAAGCCGCTGCGGCATAACATACACACTGAACACCTGGCCTAACGGGTTGACGGGGAGAAGGAGAGCCGCATGGAGTATAAAGAATTTTGTGATAATGTAGAAGCGACAACCTCTGCCAAAAAGGCGGTAGATGAATTCGCCGCGATACAGGCAGACGGGACGCATTTTTGCCCCCGATGCGGGCGTATGTCCGTCAAAGATAAACTCAGCACCAACGCACTAAGCCGCCACGTCCATGTGTATATCTGCGACGAATGCGGGATGGACGAAGCCTTCCGCGAACTCTACGGCGATGACTTACCACTGCGGGAGTGGGCGGTGGCGAAACTGCACCCAGTGAGTACATATAGACTCACAATGAAACAGTAAAGGGGCATACAAAATGACAATCAGTGAATTAAGAAACGTTCTCACTGAGATTGAAAATCAGAATATGACCATCAAAGAACTCCGTGCAATCTTGTTTGTGCAAGAAGATCAGGACAAAAAGCTGGCAGACACTGACCTGCTGAAAATCACTTACGGAAAGTAATATGCAGAAACGTCCTAGCTGGGGCGTCCACCGTGGAACGGCCTCTCGGTGCTAAAGATGGCAGGCCAAGTGTTTGGCTGGAGAAATCATGGTACCCCCGCCCACTTGGTCGCAAATATGGATGCTTTTGATGCAGCGCAATCATGCGGTGTCTCTCTTTCAGCCGCTGAATACCAACTTAGCAAAATAAAAAGCAGAAAACGATAGTGTTGCAGCACTATCGTCTTCATAGAGGGGATCTCAGACGGAGCAACACCCCGCCCTCGAATTGTTTAACCTTTACATTTATATTTTACCACACTTTGTGAAACACTTCAAGAGGATTTTTCTCCGTCGGAAAGGAGGGCAGATAAGGACAGAAGATTCTTACCTAAAAATGTTCGGTGGAGCTGTGCAAGCTCTTAAATAAAAAAAGCCCCTGGCCCTCCCTCATTTGGGAAAGCCGGGGACTTCACTATGTTTTCTCTTACTTGCTGCTATCCGATGTGGGCACAGCCCCCATCATCTTCGCAAACCGGTACAGCACTGTCACCAGCTGCTCCCGGGTCATGAGATCCTCCCACATCCCGTTAAACTCTTCCGCGCTGCCGCCTACGACTAAGCCGCTGTCCACAGCCCACTGTCGGGCCTCCTTGCTGTACTTGCTGGCGTCGTTATCGTGCCACTGCTGGCGCATCTCGTCAAAAAGCTTCTTGAACTGCTTTCCTTCCATGATAGATTCCTCCTTTTCCGCCGGGTCTTTTGCCGACGCGATTTTGTTGATGTAGTCCAGGCACACCCAGCCCTCGCCGGTGTATCCCCAGCCGCCGTTCTCCTGGGTAATAGTCAGCACCGTGCCGTCCGGGTAAGCCTTGAGCACTGTGCCGTTTGCCGGGCTTGTCCGGCAGTTCAGGCCGTCCGTAGCGTTCACTTGGCCCTGGTAGGCCTTGAAGGGTACAGCGGGAGCGCCGCCCAGCTTCTGGTTTACTTCTTTAGCAATCTGCCCCAGCCGGTTATAGATGTAATCCCCGGGGCAGGACTTGTTGGCAAACCAGCGGTGCGCCGTCATATTCTGCAAGCCAACCTGCCCGATGAGGCCCTTGTCCCCCATCCATTTCAGCTCTTTTATGTTGTGGCGCTGGCAGATGTCGGCGCACAGGCCAATGAGGGTGTTCCACACGTTGGCGTTGATGGCGTAGGGGTAAAATGCGTCGCTGGCGCACTCGATGGTGACGGCCCGGTGGTCGTTTGCGGGGCTGGAGGAGCACCAGCTCCTGTCCCCCTCCGGCACAATCTCCGCCACCCTGCCGTCAAAGCCAATGGCCCAGTTGCAGCTACAGTTTGCAACCTGGAAGTGGCTGCACAGGGATTCCACGCCCATCTGCCCCACCACGCAATGAATGGTGATGGTGTCAACCGCATGATTTCTGGGGCTGTTGCGGAAGGAGCTGATTTTGGTTATCCAGTT
>NZ_QWLE01000115.1:0-3699 GCF_009917365.1 Neglectibacter sp. X4
CCCCCAATTCCTTTTGCTCTTTTTTGTGCCCCCTGGCCCTTTGGCGTGCGTCCTTGCGTACTAACTTAATGACATTGATCATCTTAACTGTTAGTTTAGATGGGCCGAAGGAGTTACATGATTACTATAGGAAGTTCCGTGATGGGAGAGGAAGCTTCGATATAATAATGAAAAACCTATACCAGCTAGAGCAACTGTATCCGGACTATTTCCGTAAATGTCAGACTAATACGGTATTAACACCATATAAAGATGTCAATTGTACAAAAAGTTTTTTATTAAACGAAAGTGTAGTCGCATATGCGAATTCAAAAATTAGTTTATTAAGTGATGCGGGTGCAACAAAACCGCTCCAACCATATGATGAACAGGTTCTGGTCATGCAGAGGGAAAACGAAGTAATGCAGCTGTTAGCTGCAACAGCAGAAATGCCGTATAGCTCAAATTTTTCGCTGTTTGGCAACATACTCCAGGAACTCGAACGAATCAGTTTCTGTCTAACTTTAGGACCAGTAAATTATCGTGCCGGGCACCCCGGCGGGCCGTGCCTTGCTGGGAGCAAGAGGGCTTTTTTAGATATTGACGGAACTTTTTATCCCTGCGAAAAAGTGTCAGAAATTCCCGAATTGAGTATTGGATCATTAGAGGGATTCGATATCGCAAAGATTCAAAGGCTTCTAAATATCGGCCAGGGAACAGAAAAGGAATGCCGACAGTGCTGGGCCTTTTTGTTTTGCGGTCAATGTGTTGCTTCTATGCTGGATGCCAAGGGAGTAAGCGATAAAAAAAGGCTCTCCAAATGTGATAATACTAGAAGCACAACAAGAGAATTACTTATTAGTTTTATGGCATTGAAGGAAAACAAAGTATGCTTTGATAATTATACATAAAGAGTCCAATAAATTATTGATTAGCGTAAAATACATATTTTACATTTATTTGTTTGAGAAGGCAGGGCTGATAATGGAAATCTCGAATTTATATATCTATCCTTTTACTGAACACACAATGCCTTTATGCAGATTCAATGACAGGCTCCAGCAATTTGATCATGTAATCCCGATCGTTCCACATGAATTTGGATTCTTAGGCGGGGATGCGGGCATTGTAGACAAAGGGCCGCCTATTGGGGCTATTATTGAAGAAGTAATTCCTCAAAATATTAGTAAAAGTGATGCGCTTTTGCTTTGCGATCCCACTAATAGTGTGGTTTCAGCGTTGCCATATCAAAAGCAAATCCAAGTTGCTCAAGAACTAGGAATAAGATTTTTGGCTTCAAAAAAGATAGTTACTTTACTCAAGATGAATGGAATCGATGGTGAAATTGTAGACTATCCTGATATTGAGATCGACTTAAAGGGGTATAGAAACTTGCAAGACATTAGCGTTCCTGTAATCATAATTTTAGGTACAGGAAAAGGGTGTGGAAAGTTCAATACACAATTAATGGTTAGTGAAATGTTTATTCGTGCGGGTTATAGGGTAGCCCAGATTGCCAGTAAAGAGTATTCCTCACTTTTTGGCATTTCACCTTTTCCTTCTTTCATGTTTGATGAATCCAAGAGTTCTCTGGAAAAAATCCAAAAACTTAATCAATTTGCGGTGGATCTTATTGATCAAAAGAACGCTGAAGTGCTTATTGTTGGTGTCCCGGGTGGAATTATGCCAATAAGTAAGTTCGAGTTTGATGAGTTTGGAGAATTAGCATATTTAGTATCTCATGCTATTCCAAGTGATATAGGTATTTTAAATGTGTATTATCAGGAATACAACGCAGAGATTCTCAAAACACTTATCAAATTATGCAAATTTAAATTCAATGTAAAAATAAAGATCATATCTGTATCTAACAAAGTTTTGTATATTTCTCCAGAAGAAAAGAGGACTTGTGATTTTTATATTCCATATAAAAAAGTTTCTGTAAATAATTCTATTGCAGAGTCTTTTTTTCAGATGCTTTTCTCTTAAACCCATATGACAATAACTCCTTAGTTGAAGCAAAGAATATTATCATGGAAGAACTTACGGACAAACTTTTTCTATAAAGAAGATACCAACGAATTTAAAAATTACAGCATAGCCAAGATTGTTTATTGATATAAATCTTGAGTAAAGGGTGCTCAATATGAATGATGTTCAGGTATTTGTAGAGGATATTCGTTCTCAAATTTTCTTGCTAAAAGGGTTTATTCCAGAAGATTCACAAAATTTATTAGGCTTAAATGTTAATATGAATTCTGGGGAATTGTATTGTTTGCTGATGTACATTAAAAACCAGTATTCAATAAATATTGATAATTACCTTGTAAATATGGTTGGTTTTTCGATTGATTCATTAGCAAAGAAATTTAGAGATGTTTCCAAATAAAACAGGGGAAGTGGGTAGTATAAAACTTGTTTGTATAGATAATTGGATATCATATGGTATTTTGCAACTATTATACGATAGATGCATCAATTTCTACTATGTCAATGATAGCAAAATCTTCAACCAGAAAAGTGCAGAAGTATCAAGATCTCATGGCACCATTTGTGCTTCCATTCTTGCAGAAACCATGCCTGATTCTGCTGAACTTACTACTATTTCTACAACTGATGGAAACAGACCTATCATGATTGGAAACGTTTGCATTGCTCTGGAGTGGTGTATGAATGAGTCACCCGATTACCTTTGCATGAGCATTGGCAGCGAAAACTGGCTGGAAACGGAGGAACTGGGAAAGCTGACAAAACAGCTTGCGGATAAGGGCACCCGTATTTTTGCCGCCTGTGCCAACAATGGTCACATTGTTTTTCCAGCGGCATACCCATGGGTGACAGGTATCCGCTATGAACCGGGAACTGCCTGTCTTTATCAGGAAAAAAATTCTCCTATCGGCAGCAACCTTATTGTGGGCGATTTTACTACCTCTGTGCTGGAACAGCTTGCTGCGGAAAACAGTTTTTTCAAGTGCCGCACAAATAGTATGGCTACTCCATATGCCTTGGGAAAAATGCTGTCAAAAGACTTGGCGCTGGCTGATCTGCCTATGTGGGAAGGCCGTAATTCTCCAAAAAAGGTAGGCGAATGGCCTATGCCAGTTGTTGCATTATGCGGCCCATTCCAACAGATGAAAGAATTGCTGGCTTTGCTCCAAAAAGAAAGCTATCAGGCAGCATTACTGACTTCCCGCAGCGAAACAGATTGGATACGGATGGTGCTTCACACTACATTTAAAAATTTATCTGAATGGGTAAAACCGCTGGAGAAAGCTGGAATTCTGCTGATAGACGCTGAAAGCAGCTTAGACTCCATACAAGAGTGCGCCGACTGTCTGATCGATTTCAGAAAACAAAATGTATCGGCGGCATATAGAGAAATTTTGGAATTTTTTGGAACCGAGGAGGTGAAAGAAAAAGCTGAATCCCAGGCGGATGTTTTGCGGTTGTAAGTGAAGGAGACTGAATTATCGGGGAAAGGGTGAAATGTTATGAACGGAAAAGATTTAGGAAGTACTTTATTAGGTGGAGAGAAAGGAAAAACTATCGAAAGGGACACTTCACATAAGGAAGTGTCCCTTTCGGCGTTTTAGAAAATTTGTAATGACGGTTGGATATGATGAATTTGTAGGAATAGCTAAATAGGCACTGTAAAGCAAAAATGAAAAGAAAAGACCCGAAAATCAGCGAAAAACTCTACGCAACGAGGAAAAGCTCACG
>NZ_QWLE01000116.1:0-3504 GCF_009917365.1 Neglectibacter sp. X4
ACGTAGGGCACTGCCCAAGTCTGAATCCGGGCGTTGTCTGCGAAAGTGGTGGTGCCGGTCACTTCCAGCTTGAGGGCCGCGGCAAGAATCTTAGCGGCTTCCTCACGGGTGATAGTGACATTAGGCTTGAAAGTGCCGTCCTCGTAGCCGTTGAGGATCTTGTTGGCTGCGCAGTAAGCAACAGCGCCCTTGGCCCAGTCGGCTACCTGATCGCCATCGGTATAAGGTATGGTGGCGTTGGGGTCAGCCGCGCCGCCCAGCATACGCATGGTCATCACGGCAAACTCCTGACGGGAGATATTGTTATAGGGCTTGAAGGTGCCGTCGTCATAGCCCAGCACAACGCCGGAAGCTACAGCCTGGCTCACATAATTATAAAACCAATCACCAGACTTCACATCAGAGAAGCCCTTGGCAACCTGGGTCTTGAGGGTGAAGCTGTTGACAACTTCGCCGCCTTCAGAGGTCACCACGATTTCCAGATCGCTGCTCAGATCATAGCTGTTGGTGGGCTTGTAGGCCTGGCCATTAATGGTAACACTGGCCATCTTGGAAGCAGTGATGTCCAGCTTCTGGGGGTTCAGCTTGGTGCCTACAGGCAGGGTCAGGTTCACGATGGTGGAGCCTGCCGTAATGGCGGCCTTGGTGCCGTTTACGGAAACCTCCAGCAGGTCAGCGCCCATTTGCTTCTCGGCTACCTTGTAACGGATGGTGTACTTGGAAGTGCTCTTACCGTCCTCAGCGGTTACAAGCACAGGGACAGTGCCGGCTGTTTTGGTAGAAGAGTCCCACGAAACAGCATTAGGCACAGGGCCTCTCCAGTCAATTGTAGGAGTGACTGTCCCATTGGATGCCACAACACCAGAATCAAAGTGGAATTTATCATCTCTAACAACGAAATGCGTTGGGTCTGTTGTTTCGGTGCTTCCCAAATCAGAAACAAGTCCTGTAGAACGGTTAAAAGTTAAATCTAATTGAACATCTAACTTAGCAAGCTTAGACAGAGCAAAGTTCAAAGTGAAATTCTTGCAATTTGCAAGGGCAGTTCCATCGGCGTTGTTATAAGAATAAGGCACAGTAATATCAATGGTGTTGCTGTCCTTGTTCAGCTTGGCGGTGACGTTCTTGTCCAGTGTGGATTCCACGCTCAGAATCTCGCTGCCAGTTTCAGGTGCAGCCTTTACGCCGTAAACGTAATAGATGGTAGCGTCCTGGTTTGCAACCAAGGTAATAATATTTGTATTGATGGTTCCCACTGTAGCCTGGCTATCAACCCAAGCCTCTTCGTTAGCAACATGAAGTTTAATGGCCTTAGTGGTATCAAGTTTGCCACTTTCCAGAGAATCAACCATTGCATCTGTCAGAGCAATGCCCTTAACAGCAGAAGCCTGATTGCCATATACCTTGGGATCAAGGGCTTTCTTTTCCTCTGTCGCATCCATAATTTTTGCGCCGTCATCCAGCTTCAACTGGGATGCATAAAGAGCAGGATAATTTGTAGCATTCCAAGAATAGGGCAGGTTCACCTTAATGGCATTTACAGTCTTCCCATTTGTGGTCTGGATGGTGCCAATTTCAGCCTTGTAGGTGTTGTCGGTAGTGATCTGGCTGTACATGTCTGTGCCAACCAGTTCCATTCCGCGCAGGCCATGGCCTGTTTTAGCTTTTTGGAACTTAAACTTGATAATATAAATGTTTGTGTCATTATCTACTGCGTTGTCGTTCGTCACGTTCAGGGTCAGTCCGTCAGCAATGAAGTCATCCAGGTCAGTTTGCTCGCTAAACCAGTCCTCAACGGTCTTTCCGTTGGTAGAATCAGAGCCAGAGCCAGAGCCAGATGCCTCTGCCCCAGTGCTGGGAACAGCAAACACTTTCAAAGCGTTCAGCGTGCCCAGTATACGGAAGCGATAGGGCACAGAAATCTCTGCCACCCACTGATCAACACTGTTTTTCTTGAAGTTTGCAGCAGAAAGAGCATAGCTGCCCACAACCTTGCCGTTTGCATCTACTTCCTGGAAAGTGATAGACTTCAGCAGGGCCTCTTCCTTGGCAGCATTATGCCAAGTGACACGGTAAGGAGTTTTGCTGTTGCCGTCCTTGGAGGTAACCAGAATTTCAAAGGTTTTGCTGTTGTTAGCGCCGCTCACCTTCACGCCGTTCAGTGCAGCTACACCTGTGCTAGAATTTGCCGTAACAGGCGTAATATTACCTTGGTTCACAATCTGAACAGTTGCGTCCTTGGAAGCAACTAAATTCAGGGTTGCTGTGGGGCCCTTGAAGCTGGCAGGCATTTCAATGGTGATGTTGGTGCCGGTCACGTCTTGCTTCACGCTCTTGAGAGTTGTCTCGTCAGCGCCGCCGCTGCTCTGCTGATCTTCACCAACCATCTCAATGCTCTTCAGGACTGCTTCGGGGTTGTCAGTTTTGTCTTCAATGACTACACTTACAGTCACTTCATCGCCATTGTCCAAAGTGACAGTAAGATCTTTTTTGCAGCTCTTATCAGTCACACTGCTCAGAATAGGTGTACCAGCACTTGTGTCCATCGGCAGGGTCATGCCGCTGGTCAGGGTGCGCTTTTCGTCATCATTGCTGTTCCCGCCATGCTCGAATTCAATTTTCTTGATAGTGTCGCCAAGCTTAAAGGTGGGAACAATGCTGCTGGCCGCAGTGCCATAAGGCAGGGTGACAAGCAGAGTATGAACAACCGGGTCGGTAATAGTGGTGTCGTCCCAAGTAGAAGTAAGCTTGTGCTCCACTTCGCCTTCCACGTTCAGGCTGGCGAACAAATCTTTGTACTCAACCTTCACATCGTACTTCTTGGTGCCGCCAGCAACGCTGACAAGAACTTCACCAATCTTGCCGACCTCTGTGTCTTCCAGATCTGCAGAAGCGGTGTAAGTAACGTCGGCCTCTTTAGAAGCAGGCACGAAAACCGTCTCAGGAGTTGCAAGGGTGCCGCCCTCTTTTAAATTTTCAGGCATTGTAGCGCCAAAGGGCAGGATCATGGTGATGGTGTTGCCCTCAATCTTATAGGAAGCGGGGTCATACAGGTCATCATGCACAACCTTGGTGATAGCGGTTTCCTTGTCGATGGGAGTAACGCTGTTGGTGATAACCAGGGTGTACTCAGCCTCAACCTTGGCAACGCCGTCATTGTCTGTCTCACTGCCACGCTGCTCCACCTTCAAGGTGTATACGTCACCGCTGATGGAGGTGGCGTACTGGGTGAGGTCAATGGTGGTGCTGCCATCGTTTGTCAGTTCAAACTCGTCCTCGCCGTTCACAACCCATAGAATGCCACTGGCTTTCTCCAGGTTGGAAGAGAGGTAAACGCTGTTGGGATTGATGGACTTAGTAACAGTGTAAGTGGTACCACTGTTGTCCATCTCGAGGTTATCTACATATATTGTAGGCTTGAACACCTCGGCAGCAGCGCTGAGCGGAATCATTGCGGCAATCAAAAGAACAGCTAAGACAGCCGCAAGTGATTTCTTCAGAAAC
>NZ_QWLE01000117.1:0-1276 GCF_009917365.1 Neglectibacter sp. X4
GATGCAGCCTTTGGAAATACCATACCCAAATTTGAGACAGTTATTCCTTTGCAGGTCAATGGCTCGAGGGCATCAAAGGAGCAGGAGGCAATCACTTCTTTTGATCCGGATGGTGCGGCTGCCAAAGCATATCAAAATTGGCTGACAGAGTATATGGGTATTACGCAATATGTAAACTTGGAAGGAAGCCAGATTGAAATTGGTGATGTCCTGCAAATAGGAACTGATCGATACCTGATTCACTATGGTTACTACGACAGGAGAACAAGAGACGGGAAAATAGTGAAAACACTGGGTGCATATGCTGAAATGCTTACTGATGAAATGTCCCACGATGGGACAGAGGGAATTTTTCTGTCGATAGGCAGTTTTATGCAGCGATATAAAAGCTATAACAGAAGGAAGGTGGTGAACGGTGATGGGTGAAAGAAAAATCAATTTTACACCATTGGAAGAAATGTTCGGACTACCTGCAGATAATTCTGCGAATCAAGAGGAAGTTAATAAGCAGGAGCAGGATATTATAATTGACATTGATAGAATGCTGGACTGGCATACAACAATAAATGTTCCCGGTGTAAAGGTACATCCGTTCAATCGACTTTCTGAAGCTAAACAGTTGGAGTTATGCAAAAGTATCGAAAAAAACGGATTGATATCGCCGATTATACTGAGAGTTGATCGAGGTCGGACCGGATACTATGAAGTCATTGCCGGGCATAACCGAAGAGATGCAATGCGTAAACTTGGACATCATAGCCTAAGCAGCCAGTTGGGGCAAATTCGAGTCTTAGAAGATTGTAATGATATTAAGGCTGCGTATTGGATGCTTGATTCCAATATCCAGCGTGAGGAGCAGCTTCCCAGTGAGCGTGCTGATGCATACAGCACTAAATATGCATTGATAAGAATGGAAGCACAGCAGAACCCGGCAATACTGTCCCACAATGGGACAGAACGGACAGATGAAGTAGCTGCCAGAATTATGGGTATCAGCAGAACAACATTGCAGAGATATCTGGCACTGAAGAAACTCATACCGGAAATTCTGAAAATGGTTGATGACAAGAAATTGACGATTCCGGTCGCCGAATTGATTGCAGCCATGAGTGAGGAGCAGCAATCAGCACTTTTTGATGCGATGCAGGAAACGAAATGTCCGGGCCTTGCTTTGATTAAGCAAATCAGAGAACGCTGTAACGAGCAGTATCTTTCTGCTGAAGAACTCTGTGAAATGATTAGCCCCACGAAGCCGATGAATCGGATTAACCTGACG
>NZ_QWLE01000118.1:0-2010 GCF_009917365.1 Neglectibacter sp. X4
CTTAAATCGACAGCGAAAGCTTTTGCAAATCTGGATGTTCCGGAGGCTGACCAGGTAGAGTCAGCGGAACTGGAGCGAGTCATCACGGAGGCAATCAAGGCATATTTGGCGCAGATTTCTACCGGTAACCAAAAAAAGTAATGAACAGGTGAAATGTTACCAGTTTATTTTCGGTAAGAGTTGGTAATTTAGCACAGCTATCGGTATTCTGCAGCCTTTTTTGTTACCAGTAATAGTATTTAAAAAAATAAGTAGAGATTTTATTGGTAACGAGGTTCTTTGAGATGTGACGTTGGGAACGGAATGTGTATTATATAGTAGTTCAGACTATGGGAGTAGTAACTGTGGTGTATCTGACGAGTTAAGATAGAGGTGGGGATGTTTGGTATGCTGAGGATGTTATCCGTCAGGCAGCTACGGTTGGCAGACATTCATGACGGGGCGGAACACGGGTCGCATTGGAGTAAAAGAAAACAATCAGTCAGAAAAAGAGGCGGTGTTTATTATGATTACAAATGGAGATAAAGTTATTATGAACGAAAAATATCATGTGACAGAAAAAAATAAAAACAAAGTGTTCCTTGTAAGCTCAAGTCCGTTTGAAGTATGCGGTCAAATGTGCGTGATGCTGGAAGGCTATACAGGTTGCTATGCGCTTGATGGATTGAAAAAGGTTAAGGGAGGCACTGAAGATGCTTGAGAAGTATGATCCAAATATTTGCTTTGGGAGACACACTATCAGAATTACATTGATGCAATGGGACTATGTGGGACACGTTGCAGTTGAAGTAAACGGAAACTGCAAAGGAGCAATCCTATTGGATTCCTGCTATATTGTTGAAGCTGATGAGGATGACATACAACATTTTGTAGAGAATGACTGTAATTTTTTCAAGGAAAGCGGCATTTTCTCGGCAAAGCTGAAAAATCAAAAGGGTGAAATACTTGAAATTGAGGATTTTGTAGATGAAATTGAGAATTTGATTGTTGGTATAGAGATTGTCGATTATGTTCAGAAAGAATGGTGAATTTGCCAATGTCCCACAGTGGGACGGAAATGAAGACGGCAATTGGATAGGTTAAAAGTAAGAATCAGGTGAAGTAATATGCGTATAGGAATGATTTCTGCATTTGCCAAAGAATCGGCACGATGCACAAAAAAGTTGAAAGGATTGGAAGAACTCAGTGATAGTTTGGTACATACTGAAGTAGGCCAACAAATATTGAATGGTGATAAAAATTTAGCAAATGAGACAGCAAGACGATTTACGAAGATATTAGATATTAACAGTCTGCAGGATACAAATTTACAAGTGATTTCAGATTTCAATAATATCCTGCAAATCATAAAAATATCATATTTTGCTCACCGTGATTAAGTGGTGTCCCATCATGGGACAGGGAGTTACAAATGGATGGTGTTTTACTAATTAGAATTTTTTTATCGGTTGTTGATGAACTGATGTCTCAGCCACGACTATATGCGCTGAGCAATCGAGAACGATATATCAATTTTAGAGCCGACGATTTTAAACGAAAATTAAAAGAAGTTATGTTAAGAAATCATAGTTGCCTTAGTTCCTCTAAAATAAAACCTATTTTAGAGGACTTCAAGGTGTTGCAATGGATTATCTGTGATAAGGAACGATTTACGAATGTCCAAAAAATTAATGAAAAATCTGCTCGAGTATTAACAGTAGATCGCAGCAAATATGAGTTACTGAAATCTCTAGATTGGGAAGATTCTTAGTTAAGGGAATTGAGTGTCCCACAATGGGACAGAAAGAGAAACTGAATCATGAAAAAAATCATTATAGGCTTCGGAATAGGAAGTCTTTTTTTGATGGTAATGATGATATTCGTGCTGATTGCGGGTATTTTGGGCGGTGGTTTAGATGAGTCGTCGGCTTACGGTGCTAATGTGGCGCTGCCGATTACGATTACCGGTGATATCCGGGGCAATTCGATCACAATGGATATTTCCGGGGGTATCAACGCAGCAGATATTAA
>NZ_QWLE01000119.1:0-3222 GCF_009917365.1 Neglectibacter sp. X4
CGAACAGATTTCCTCGTTACATAGGAAAGAGAATGAGGACAACGGAATGTTCCTCAAAAACCCCCTTGTTTTTACCTTTCTGCACAGGCGGTCTATGCTTTTTATGTAAAGCAAATCCCCTGGGCGCAGTTTCTTTACCAGCCTTTTGTACTGCGGGCGCTCAAAATCTTTGCCGGACTGCTTGTCCATAAATATATTGGGGGACGGTACAGACTTGATGCTTAGCGCCGCAACCTGCCTTTCCTCGTTCTGTTCTGTGCTGGAAACCCGCGCGTAGCCATATGTTTTCAAAACCAATCCGTTCCTTCCCACTGTAATGATATTTTGCATCAAAAGCATAACAAGCGAAAGAAAAAAGCCAGCCGCCAGATTACATTAAAAATCTGGCGGCTGGCTTTTAAAGATGCCGTCAAAATTTGCGGCGCAAAACAAAAAACACAATCAAAAACTCTGTACTATGCCAGATTGGCCCCCCTCTTCATCGGGCGTTCATTTCAATATCCTCCTGCCGCACCTTGGAGAAGAGGATTATCTGGCTGCCGTAAAGCCCGAAATAGCCGGAAAGCACGTAGGCCACAGCCACAGCCACGGCAAAGGGCGCAATGTCCCCTGGGGAGAAAAGCTCTACAGCCAGGAAAACCGAGGCCAGGGGGCAGTTCACCACAGAGCAGAACAGGGCCGTCAGCCCAAGAGCGGCGGAAAAACCTGGATCCAGGCCCAAAAACGGCCCTGCGACACAGCCAAAGGTAGCGCCGATGAACATGGTGGGCACAATTTCCCCGCCCTTAAACCCCGCCCCCACGCACAGGGCTGTGAGCAAAAGCTTTAAAAGGAAGGCAAAGCCCGGAACGCTCCCTTCCATGGCGGCGTTTATCATGTGCCCCCCTGCCCCGGCGTAATCGTAGAGGCCGAAAAGGGTCACTGCCGCCGCCATTACAGCCCCGGCGGCGGTGACGCGCACCAGGGGGTTGGGCATCCACTTTTCCAGCAGGTGCCCGGCCATATGCACGCAGGTGCAGAACAGGATGCCCAGCCCCCCGCACAGGGCGGCAAGCCCTGCCGCCTGGAGGGCCGTCACAGGGCTGAAGGCCGGCGCCGCCCCTATTGTGAAGGCCATAGGCTTTGTCCCCATAAACTTTGCCAGAAAGGCGGCAGTATAGGAAGAGAGCACGCAGGGCAGCAAGGCGTTATACCGCATGGATCCAACCCGCAGCACCTCCAACACAAACACCGCCGCCGTAAGGGGGGTGCCGAAAAGGGCGGAAAAGCAGGCGGACATGCCGCACATAGTCAGCACCTGCACATCTTCCCGGTCAAAGCGGAGGGCCTTGCCGAAATTGCACCCTATGCTGCCTCCAAGCTGCAGGGCCGCCCCCTCCCGCCCTACAGACGCGCCGCACAGGTGGGAAAGCAGGGTGCCCATAAAGATGAGGGGCGCCAGCAGGAAGGGCACATGGCCCTCTCCCCCCGCGGCCTTGAAAATCTCGTTGGTGCCCACCGAAAAGCCCACCCGGCACAGCTTATAGAGCAGCCATGTCAGCGCCCCTGCCCCGGGCAGCAGCCAGAGTATCCACCCCTGCTCCATGCGCAGCTCTGTAACAGCGTCAATGGCATTGTGGAAAACCGCCCCAACCCCGCCGCACACCGCGCCCAGGGCCACCGCCGCCAGCACCCATTTGCAAAACGCCAGCATGTACCGGCCCAGGTTCCCTGCTGTCACCTTTGTCTCCCGCTTCACGCAAGACCACCTCTCTCCCGCTGTTCCAGCACGCTTTTCTGTCAATCCCGCATCTTACCTTTGAGAATACCACATCCAGCCGGAAAAGGCAAGGAGAAAACGGGCCATACGCAAAAAGCCCCGGGCGCGTTCCCAGAGCTTTTTGCGTATTAAAACATCCCCATACGAAAAATACAGGGAGGCCGCATCCGTCCTGCGGCCCCCAAAATTAAAGGAAGTGCATTACCTCTTATACACTGTGTTATACAGAAAGCGAACGCCCTCCGCTCCTTCCTCCCTTATGGATTTCCTGGAAGCTTCAGGCTATTTCGTTGTATTTAGTATACGCTGAAAAAGCCCTTGACGCTTTCACAAAAGCGGCATATACTAGTACAAAAGCGAACACCCGCGGAGAGCCCCGCGAAAAATGCGGAAGGAAGGAGCACGCTGTTATGATAAAACGCACGCCCATGCTGCAAAAAAATCCCTCTATGAACCTGGACGCCCAGAGGCGGGAGCTTACCGAGGACATCCCCCACTTTTTCGACCTGATTGTAAACGATGTCAGCGGGCCATACCGGGGCTGCCATCCTTCCGCCGTCCCCTCCCACTGGCACCCGGAGATGGAGGTTTTCCTGCTGCTGGAGGGCCAGGCCCAGATGGGCATTGGGGACAAGCTCTACAGCATTTGCGCCGGGGACGCTTATTTTATCAATTCCGGGGCGCTGCACTCCTTTGCCTTCACCCAGGGAGATTCCCAATACCGTTCCTTCCTGTTCGACGCCGCCATTGTGGCTGGATCCCCCGGCAGCGTGTTCGACACCATATATGTGCGCCCGCTTATAGAGCAAGGCCCGGCTGTGATAAAATTTTCCCCCGGCCCGGAGGACAAGGCTTTCTTTGAGGACTTCCGGCGGGTTTTCGAGGCCTGCCAGGAGGAGCCTCCGGCCTATGAGTTTCTGGTGCGGGAGGCCCTGTCCCGCATGGTGCTGCTGGCAAGGCAGCGGGGCCAGGTGGCCCCCTCCCGGCAGGTGGCGGAGGTGCAGGAAGACCGGGTGAAGGCCATGCTTAAATGGATGGAGGAGCATCTGCGGGAGCCTGTCACCTTGGGGGACATTGCCGGGCAGGTGAACATCTGCCCCCGGGCCTGCCAGAAGGCCTTCCAGCGCTACCTGCACTGCAGCCCCATGGAATACCTCCAGCGCCGCCGGGTTTTTGCTGCCGCCGAGCGCCTCTCCCTGACAGACGAGCCTGTTACCGCCATTGCCCTGGACTGCGGCTTCTCCAGCCCCAGCTACTTTGCCAAGCAGTTTAAGGCCCAGACAGGCAGCACCCCTATGGAATACCGGGCCGCTGTCCGGCAGTCTATGGAGTCTGGCGCCGGCAGCCCGCCGCCCCCCTCTGAAACTGCAACTTGAAAAAGGCGTTTTTCTTAGATAGTGTCTACACAAGGTGAGAGGATCGTGATAGAATGGAAGCATCATATAAAAGACAGGAGAGAAAAA
>NZ_QWLE01000120.1:0-3221 GCF_009917365.1 Neglectibacter sp. X4
CCTACACAGACACAGCTTACCACAACGAAGAGTTAAAGTCACTCACAAGATACAGATTCGACAAAGTCCGCGAGCGGGCCAAGCTCAAGCAGTCCGTTTCCCGTCTGGTCAACATTCTGTTCCCGGAGTTGGAAAAGCTGGTGCCGTCGCTGCACATGGCATCCGTTTACGCCATGCTCAGCGAGTTCCCTGGCGCGAAACAGATTGCCCAGGCGCACCTTACACACCTCAAAGCCGTCCTGAGCGACGCATCCAATGGCCGCTATGACCGCGATAAGACGATTGCGATCCGCGACTCTGCCAGGCGTTCCATTGGTTCTGTCATGCCCGCCAAGTCTCTCGAACTGCGGCATACCATTGCCCTTATCCGTGAACTGAACGCCGAGATTGAACAAATCGAGGCGGAAATTCAATCTCTGATGGAAACGATACAATCTCCCATCACCACTATTCCTGGCATCGGTCTTCGCATGGGCGCCATGATCATCGCCGAGGTTGGTGACTTCTCCCGCTTTGACTCGCCGGATAAGCTCCTCGCTTACGCCGGCCTTTCGCCGTCTACTTACCAATCCGGCCAACTCTCCATGAATGGAGCTTATTCCCACATGGAAAAGCGCGGCTCACGTTACTTGTGCTATGCCCTCTACAACGCCACAAAGTACGTCTGCCATTGGGAACCATCTTTCGCAGCCTATCTTGCCAAAAAACGGGCCGAGGGCAAACATTATAATGTCGCGCTCTCCCATGCTGCCAAGAAACTTGTCAGGCTTATCTACGCAATGGAGAAATCCGGCTGCGCTTGGATATCAATATTCGGATTGCCGAAATCGATGTCGACTTCAAGGCTATGTTACAGGCCATAGCTACCGATACAGTTGAGGATTTCGATGAACAGAGGGCCTCAGAGCTCATGGCCGAGAAAAGCAAACTGGAGCAGCAGCTCACACGATATGGAAATGCACAGCAGGAAAAAGGAAATGCTAAGTCCCGGCTGGATGAAATTTTCACTATCCTCGAGGGGCTGGAGAATCATCCAATGGAATATGATGACCGGCTGGTACGGCAGGTGCTGGAGTGTGTGGTGGTGGAGTCCAAAGAAAGTATCAAGGTGATTTTTGCGGGAGGATTGGAAGTTGAACAGGCAACGCAAATCTAACTTGCAACACATAATGTATTAAAAATAGAAAGAATCCTGTTCCTTCCATTGACTTAGACCATACTCCAAATGCTACAATAGATAAAAACCACTATGAGAAGGAACGGCAATGCTATACAAACCTTTTAAGGATCTAAAGCTCTCCACCCTGGGCATGGGCAATATGCGCCTGCCCGTAGGCGAGGACGGCAAGATCGACCGGGAAAAGGCCCAGGCCATCATCGACCGGGCCTATGAAAACGGAGTGAACTATTTTGATACCGCCTACCGCTACCACGGCGGCGAGTCGGAGGATTTCATCGGCAAGGTGCTAAAAAAGTACCCCCGGGACACCTGGTATCTGGCCTCAAAAATGCCGGGGCACATGATGAACTATAAGGACGGCAAGCTGGGGTTCCAGGGATACCTGGCCGGGGAGGAAGTGAAATCCATCGCCTCCATTTTTGAAGAGCAGTTGGAAAAGTGCGGCGTAGACTATTTCGACTTCTGTCTGCTGCACAACGTCTGCGAGTCCTCTTTCGATTTCTACACCAACGAGGAATTGGGCGTGGTGCGCTACCTGCTGGAGCAGAAAAAGGCCGGGAATATCCGCCACCTGGGTTTCTCCACCCACGGCCGCGCCGAAGCCATCCGGGAGTTTTTGGATCATTACCCGGACACTTTCGAGTTTGTGCAAATCCAGCTCCATTATTTGGACTGGATCCTGCAGGATGCGAAGGGCAAATACCAGATGTTAGAGGAGCGGGGCATCCCGGTCATTGTCATGGAACCGGTACGCGGCGGGAGCTTGGCAAACCTGCGCCTCGACTACCAGGAACTGCTCAAGTCCGCCCGGCCCGAAGCTTCCATGGCGTCCTAGGCTTTCCGGTTCCTGCAGGGTCTGCCGGGAGTACAGGTGGTGCTCAGCGGCATGACCGCCATGGAACAGATGGAGGAAAATTTGCAGATTTTCTCCCAGAACAATCCGCTCACGGATGACGAAAAAGCTATGCTGGACAAGGTTGTGCAGTCCATGGCAGACCTGGTGCCCTGCACCGCCTGCCGCTACTGCTGCGAAGCCTGTCCCCAGGAGTTGGACATCCCCAAGCTGATCTCCATGTACAACGAGCTGAACTACAGCAAAAAGATCGGTGTACTGGACTTTACACTGCGCGCCATGGACGAAAAGGAAATGCCCTCAGCCTGCCTGGGGTGTGGCGCCTGCCAGAAGCTCTGCCCCCAGAACATAGCTATCCCGGATGTGCTGGCGAAGTTTGACAAGGCTTTGCAAGAAGCGAAAACACAATGACAAACCGAGGTTCTGTCTTGTTATGGCAGGGCCTTTCACATAAGATTCTCTAATGCTATCGATTGGAAATCCAGATTGAAAAGGGCAACATCCTGCTGTAAAATAGAACAAAGTACAAAATCCCGGAAAATTAAAAAGGAGCGATGCCATATGAACGCAGACCGCAAAGTGGATTTCGGCTTCGGCTGTATGCACCTGCCTGTTGTAAGTTTTCACGTGACTTGCAAAACCCAGGACGGGCCTACTTTTCGATATGCAAGAATACGAGAAAACCCGGGAACCCGCCTAAATACTAGGTTTTTTCGCGGAAAACCGCTTGAATGAAAGCGAAAATTTTGCAATCTCGCAAAATGGGATTGCAAAATTTTTTTGCCCGTTTTCGGCCCCAAAGTGGCCTGTGCGGCGCAAGGCTGCCAACCGCTCAAATTTGCCTTTTAGGAGCGTTTAAGGACACACAAGAAACCTTTTAAGAAACCGCACAAATCCAGCATTGGCGCGGTTTAAGCGGTTTTTAAGAAAATAACAGCAGCCCTTTAAGCGACCGCATACAAACGCCGCTTAAAGGGCTTGTTTTTTGCTTTTAAGAGCCTGACCCCCGGAACACCCCCCGGAAGTAAAGCGCAGGGGGATGGAAGTGCCCACAAACGGCTCTACACTGGGAAAAATTGGCAATTTAACAAAGTGAAGTGGTGTCGAACATACTTACGAGGAGTTCCACCCCCTCCCCACTTTCTGAAAGAAAAGTTTCGTCCCTTAAAAGGCCCGGAAAGTATGACA
>NZ_QWLE01000121.1:0-3194 GCF_009917365.1 Neglectibacter sp. X4
AAAATTTAAGAGGGTTGAAATTTATGAACAAAAGCAAGTTTCTGAAGAAATCACTTGCGGCTGTCTTAGCTGTTCTTATGATAGTCGCGATGATTCCGCTCAGCGCTGCTGCTGCTTCGGCTCCCAAGGTATATTTGGACAGCCAGCAAATTGATTTTGCGGGCGGTGCCAGCCAGTCTGTGACGGTTGACAACAATACTCCAAAGCTTACCTGGGACAGCCAGGCTAAAACAAAGCTGGTTGCGGTGAACGCAAAAGGCGACGAGGATGAGGTAGATGACACCGCGGGCATTGCCAACCTGCCTCTGGCTGATTATCCCGTTGCCGATGATGTGTACACTGTTACGCTGCGGCTGTATGAGGAGAGCGAGGAGGGCGGCTGGCAGGAGAACCCTGCTGAGTACACCCTGCTGGTCACCGTGAAAGAAGCTGACGTGGATCTGGACGCCACCATTAAAGAGGTTACCGGCATTCCCGAGATGGTTAGCTATTCCATCACAGATGACAAGATCACCATCATTGTGGCCTTTGACGAGGACGTGCCCACCGCGATTGCCTCTCCTTTGAGTACACATGCAACTGCGAGTGCAATCTTTGTGCCTTCCTCCAAGAAGGTTGATGGTACCAATGGCACTGTGACATATGCTGTGTCCCCTTCCAAGAAGGTTACTGTTACCGCGCCCAACGCTGAAAAGGTATATGACGTTGAGATTAAAAACCAGACCGGCTTCGCCACCTTCTCTGTTCCCGACCAGATTGGCGACGCTGAGATTAAAGACAAGGTAACAAATAGCGGCGACCCCACAGTGAAAGTTAAAGTGAAGAAGGGCACAAACTTTGATAAAATTGTTCCCACCTTTACACTGGGCGAAACCGTGGAGAAAGTCACCACCTACAAGGGCGCGACTGCCAATGGCAGCGGCTCCAGCGTGGATAATGATGAAATTGACGTGGTTTCCGGCAAAACGGAACTAAAATTTGATAATTCTGGCTCTGCCAAAACCTTTAATGTGTACCTGAAAGGCGTGACGACTCCTGTTAAAGTGAAAGTCACTGTGGAGGAGACAGATGAAGCCGAGGGCGCTGAGCTGAAGTCCATCCAGGTGGGCGAGAAGGCCCGGGCCACTGTGACCGGCAAGGACGTTACCGTGAACATGGGCGTGAACACTGACTACAGCGTGAACGTTGATATTGTTGTAGAGGCTTCTAAAGGCGCCACCGTTTCCATTCCGTCTCAAAACGTGACTCTTACCCAAAATGCTAATGTTGATACCATTTTTGAAACAACTGGCAAGCCTGTCAATATCAGCGGCAAGAAGTTCACTATCCGTGTGGTTTCTGAGGATGAAAAGACCACCAACGACTACAACATCACCCTGGTGTCCGCTTCCGAGGTGAAGACCGACCTGACCGATTTCAGCATTAAGGACACCAATGACGGCAAAATTTACAGCGCCACTTTTAACGGCCTGACCGGCACCATCAACCTGCCCTTCAGCATGAAGGGCGGCGTAACAAATGGTTCTGGCTGGACAATTTATGCAACTCCCAGTGCCGGGGCAACAGCTTTCACTAATGAAAACCCTGCCAAAGCTATTGTGAACGGCACGACCACTTTTGATAAGCTTCTGGTGAACGGCGCTGCTGCTGATACTGCCAACGGCGGCTTTGTAGAGTATTACAACGTGCGCGTTGCCGCCGACGACCTGGCTTTGGGCGATACTGACACCACCCGTACTTACACCATCAAGCTGGTGTTTGCACAGCCCAAGACCGGCAACCTGCTCCTTTCCGGCACCGCTGCTGTTGGAACCAACAACCTGAGCGAGGTTACCGAGAACAACACCTTTAAGACCGAGATTGGCAAGGTGAACACCGATGATGGCGAGAAAGATGCTGTCAAACTCACTCTGCCCCATTCTGTAGTTGAAGGAATGGGCGCAACGCCCACGCCCGTGCCTGCTAAAATTTTCTTCAAGACACTTAAGGTTAGCCCTGAGGCCAGAGTGTTTGGCTTTGCTGGCGGAACTGCGAATACCACCAAGGTTCTTGCAAATGAGATTAAGCAGCTTGACGAAAAGGTGCTTGGCCCGCAGGGCGGCATCAACAAGATTGAGTTTGATGCCGATGCATACGGCGCATACAATACCACAAATAAGGAATTGACAGTTGCTGAGGCTTATACCTTGTATGTGGTCAACGAGAAAACCCCCATTGACGCAAACACTGACATTGCCGCCCTCAATACTGCTGTTACCAACAAAAATGCTAAGGTTTACTACGTCTATGCTGTGAAGGCTGATCCTGAAAAGAGCAGCGCACTGACCAGCATAAAGTCTGTTGTGGACACCAATGTTACTGCAAAGCTTAGCGGCGGCAAAATCACTATCACGGTTCCTGCTTCTTATGCGCTGGCTGATGGCGATTCCTACAGCTCTACAACTCATGCAAACATTACTTTCACACTGAATTTTGCCATGTCCAAGCTGGCCAGCATGACTGACAGTACTGCTGGAACACCGGTTGCACTGCTTTCCGATAACGGGAAAACTAAAGACGATGGCACAAAACTTTACGTGCAGTTGGAAGCCGATGGAACACCTAAGCTGCATTTTGCTGCTGATGACGCAGAAGTGACAGGTAACTGGGTTGTCACCAGCGAGGATGGTGCCAACAGCACCAAGTATCCTGTGAGCGTGAAGGTTGCCCCTGCTGAAACAGGCGCCACCATTAAGAGCCTGAAGGTTGGCAACAGTTCTGCCAGCATTAGCGGCAGCACCATCAACCTGAGCCTGCCCTTCGGCACCGCCCTGAACCCCATCAAGCTGGACATCACTGCTGATAAGATGGCTAAGGTGTTCATCAACGGCAATCCGTACAAGGCCACTAACAACTACAGCCTGAACTCTGACGTGACTATCACTGTCACCTCCGAGGACGGCAAGACCACCAACGTTTACACCCTCAAGACCACCTTGGGCGAGCGCTTCACAGACGTGCCTGCCAACGCATGGTTTGCCGAGTATGTTGAGAAGGCTGTTGACGCCGGCATCGTTCTGGGCCAGGGCAACGGCACCTTCAACCCCTATGGCAACATCACCCGCGAGGACTTCGCTATGATGACAGTCCGTATGCTGGGCGTTGAGGTTGACGAGAATGCCACTGTGCCCTTCAAGGACGAGGCTTCCGTTTCC
>NZ_QWLE01000122.1:0-3144 GCF_009917365.1 Neglectibacter sp. X4
CAAAGGCGAGAGCTTCTTTGCAAGATTTACAACGAGAAGTTCAACTCTACACGACCCAGAGAGTATGACGGTAGTCATATCGTTTTCTCTGGCATGAACCCTGAAATCGAGCTGCGGGAACATCAGAAAAATGCTGTGGCGCACATTCTCTATGGCGGAAATACCCTGTTGGCACACGCCGTTGGCGCTGGCAAGACCTACGAAATGACCGCAGCGGCTATGGAGTCAAAAAGGCTCGGTCTGTGTAGCAAATCGCTGTTTGTCGTCCCGAACCACTTGACTGAACAGTGGGCGGCTGAGTTCTTGCAGCTCTACCCTGCGGCGAATATCTTAGTCGCCACGAAGAAAGATTTTGAGACGAAAAACCGCAAACGCTTTTGCGGGAGAATTGCCACCGGCGACTATGATGCCGTCATCATCGGGCATTCGCAGTTTGAAAAAATCCCCATGAGCATCGAAAGACAGATCGCCCTTCTGGAGAGAGAACGAGACGAAATCGTTGATGGAATCCGTGAGCTGAAAGAAAACCGAGGTGAAAAGTTCTCTGTTAAGCAGCTCGAAAAGAGCAAAAAGAATATCGAACTCAAGCTCAAAAAGCTCAATGACCAGGGCCGCAAAGATGATGTCGTAACCTTTGAAGAGCTGGGCATAGACCGCCTGTTCATTGATGAAAGTCATTACTACAAGAACCTATACCTCTACACAAAAATGAGGAATGTGGGTGGTATTGCTCAAACAGAGGCGCAGAAGTCATCTGACCTGTATATGAAGTGCCGCTACCTTGATGAGCTGACCGGAGGGCGTGGGACGGTCTTTGCGACCGGCACACCAATCAGCAATTCGATGGTAGAGTTGTACACGATCCAGCGTTATTTGCAGTACGGGACGCTCGAAAAACAGGGCTTGCAGCACTTCGATTCATGGGCGTCCAGTTTTGGTGAGACCGTTACGGCGGTGGAGTTGAAGCCGGAAGGGACGGGCTACCGAACAAAGACACGCTTTGCAAAGTTCTTCAATTTGCCTGAGCTGATGTCCATGTTCAAAGAGGTTGCGGACATCAAAACTGCTGATATGCTCGACCTCCCTGTGCCGAAAGCCAACTACCACAATGTCGCTGTGAAGCCATCAGAGATGCAAAAAGAAATGGTTGCAGGGCTTGCTGAAAGAGCAGAAAAAATCCGAGGTGGTGGGGTTAATCCAAGCGTGGACAATATGCTCACCATTACCAACGATGGCAGAAAGCTCGCTCTTGACCAGCGATTGATAAACGATATGCTGCCTGATTTTGAGGGCAGCAAGGTAAACGCCTGCGTAGAGAATGTCCACCGAATTTGGCAGGAGACCACCGACAAGAAATCGGCACAGCTTGTGTTTTGCGACCTATCAACCCCTAAGAATGATGCAGAGTTCTCTGTCTATAATGACATCCGCAAAAAGCTGATAGAACGAGGAATACCGGAGAATGAGATTCGGTTTATCCACGAGGCGGACACAGAGATAAAGAAGCAGGAGCTATTCAAAAAAGTCCGAAAGGGCGAGGTTCGAGTGCTTATGGGGTCAACCCAGAAGATGGGCGCTGGCACCAACTGTCAGGATAAACTCATAGCACTTCACGATATTGATTGCCCGTGGCGTCCGTCTGATCTGGAGCAGCGCAGCGGGAGAATTGTCCGTCAAGGAAATGAAAATCCAGAAGTGGATATCTACCGCTATGTGACGGAGGGAACCTTCGATGCCTACTTGTACCAGCTTATCGAGGGGAAACAAAAGTTTGCAAGCCAGATTATGACGAGCAAATCACCGGTCAGATCTGCGGAGGACATAGACGCAACTGCGCTCAGTTACGCAGAAATCAAGATGCTTGCGACCGGAAATCCGTATATCAAAGAGAAGATGGACTTGGACATTCAGGTTCAGAAACTGCGTTTGATAAAGTCCAGCTTCCTCTCTGAAAAGTATGCGCTGGAGGACAAGATACTCAAGTATTACCCCCAGCAGATTGCCACGCTGCGTGAAGCCATTGCGGGGCTTGAAGCTGACGGAAAAACGAGGCTCGATCACGCAAAGCCGACTGATGACCGCTTCATTGGTATGGTGGTTCAGGGTGTATCACATTCCGAAAAGGCAGATGCAGGCAAGGCTATCATTGAAGCCTGCAAACAGATGGAAAGTCCCGACCCCATTCCGCTGGGAAGCTATAGAGGGTTTCATTTGGAGCTGTCCTTTGATACAGTGGAGCGTGTCTATATGGTGAAGATTCAGGGCGAGACGAGCCGTAAGATCGCCCTCGGTGATGATGTTTTCGGTAACATCTCCCGTATCGACAACGCTATTGAGCGCATCCCAGATGACCTTGAGGACAAGCGCATTGCCCTTGAAAACGCAGAAAAACAGCTTGAAAATGCCAAGGCGGAGGTCGAAAAGCCCTTTTCAAAGGAGGAAGAGCTTAATCAAATGACCGCAAGGCTGAAAGAGTTGGACATTCTCTTGAACCTTGATAAAAGAGAGAATGAGATGGCTGACGATGTGCCGGACGAGGGTGACGGGCTTGAGCAGGAGAAGGACAGGAGCAGGGAGAGATAAGTTATGTGTCCGAACTGCTCAATGCGGTATGGTACTGACCATGCCGCATTTACATAGCCGAAAGATCTGTTCAATCGGTTTTCCGGCTGTGAATACAAAGAAGGAGGTGCCATAATGGAGGAACGAGACTATAACTCTGAGCTTTACGAAAAGATGGCGGCGGAGCAGGGGAAATATCGAAGCTGGCTTCTTTCTCAGGAGCCGAGTGAGATTCTCAACCACACTTATGAGTACACCATGCGTGAGGACATTGTAATGGCGATGGAGAATCTGGAGCTTTCCCCGAAGAGAGCAAAGGCTCTTTTGAAGTCGCCCAGCCCTCTGGATGATGTGTACAAGGAGTTTCAGGATCGTGAGGTCGAACACATGGATACGATCAGAGACTCTATTGAGAGCCGAGCCGATCAGGTAATCAAACGAGAAAGCACAAGGGAAAGCCGGTGAAAAACAATGCCTTATATTGCACCGGAGGTCATCGAGCAGGCAAGACAGATTGACCTTTTGACCTATCTGCAAGCCTGCGAACCGGACGAGCTTGTCCGCATTTCTCCTAACAATTAT
>NZ_QWLE01000012.1:0-58445 GCF_009917365.1 Neglectibacter sp. X4
GTTCTACACAATGCCGGACAAATGAAGCGGAGGTGACGTGCTTTGACAGATTTTTTGCCGGAAAATGATCAGGAATTGCGGGACTGCCTGTCCGAGTTGGCAGAGAGCATCGTCGCACACATCACCGACCAGGATCCGGAGCACTATCAGGAACTGCTGAGCGCTTTTGTTTCGCAATTGTTTTTGTGCGCCACCAGGCAGAGCATACGTAAAGAGCGCAAAGCGCGCCAGGCAGAGGGCATTGCCAAGGCGAAGGCCAAGGGCGTCAGCTTTGGCCGGAAGCTGCGGCCCCTGCCGGATAATTTTGAGGAGGCGCGGCTGCTGTGGCGCAGCCATGAGATGAATTTGCAGGACGCTGCCAAGCACTGTGGATTGCCCAAAAGCACCTTCTATGGGGCGGTGCAGCGGGTGGAAAGCGCAAACAAGTCTTAAGGGGCCTCGAATAAGTCACCCCAAAAGGCTTAGCGCACGTCTCGCTAACGGCCTTTGCGCGGTATTGCTATAAAAACGAGTGGGAGGGAACCCATGCTGACTTTGAGGATCAAATCGGGAGAATACATTACCATCGGGGAGGACGTGGCCGTACAGATTTTTGACCGTCCAGGCGATTCCTTTGAGGTATCCATAAAGGCCCCGCGGGAAGTGCCCATCTTCCGCAGCGGCGTTTTTGAGCGCAGCGAGAGCAGGCCCGATGGCCTGAAAGACCAGCGGGTGAAGCCGCCGTCGGAGAAGCGGCGGGACGAAAAGCGCCTGCGGGCTTTGGCAAGGCGGGAGGAACGGTATGCCGCTGTGCGGGAAATGAGCACGATTCTGGATAAATTGGAAAAAACAAGGGACTGCGCGGAGCTGCACGAGATGCGCAGGCTGTTAGACAGAGTGATTTAGGTTTCTGCGGGCACGCGCGGCCCGTTGAAATATACAGCGCTGTGCGGGTGAACTTGGCCAGTTTGCCTAAACGGCGCAACGCACACAGAACTCCGGCGACGAACGCCGGGGCGAAGTTTACGCTAAAATCATATTAAAGGAGAAAAGTTATGCGTATTCAACACAACATTATGGCGATGAACGCCTACCGGAACTACAATACCAACACTTCCGCGCTGAGCAAGAACCTGGAGAAGCTGTCCTCCGGCTATAAGATCAACCGCGCTGGCGACGACGCTGCCGGCCTGGCTATTTCTGAGAAAATGCGCGCCCAGATCACCGGCCTGAACGCTGCCCAGAAGAACGTAAAGGACGGCGTCAGCCTGGTAAAGACCGCTGAAGGCGCCATGCAGGAGATCCAGGACATGCTCAACCGCATGGACTATCTGGCCACCCAGTCTGCCAACGGCACCTATGACAACGAAGTGGACCGCAAGAACCTGCAGAAGGAAGTGGACGCGCTGAAGTCTGAAATCAACCGCATTGCGGACAGCGCCAACTTCAACGGCATCAAGCTGATGGACGGCCAGCGCGCAGAGTCCGCAGGCACTGCTGTTACCATTAACAGCAGCGTCAGCGGCACAGTTACCGCTGGCGTGGCTGGCGGCGGCGGGGCTATCAGTTTAGGTGATGCTAATTTCACCACAGCCAATACGGATTCACAGCACGCAGGCGCAGACGGAGTTAATCGTCAGGATGCTAGCTTCACTATTGATTTGACAGGCTTTTCGGCTACTGCTGGGACAGCCAATGAGACAGTTTCGATCAAATTTGGTGCAATCACTCTTGGAACAGTAACCATACAAACTGCTGGTAGCGCAATGAACGCGGTTGGACTCGCAACTTCCATCGCGGATGCCCTTAGCGCATCAACCGTTAATATTGGCGGTGTGGGTTTTACTGTAACCAATACTGGTAGTACTCTTGTCTTCACTATGGATCCCGCGGCTGCCTTAACGAGTGCGAATGCTGCTAGTGTTAATGAACTTATTGGCGCAGAGGTGCAGATTGATGGCACGGCCCAGATTGACAAGAAGGGTGTTGAGCATGGTGCTGTAGACATCACAGAGGCTGTTGCAGCGAAAGCAGGAGACCTGGCCGGTATTGACTTCACAATCACCGAAGATCTGATGGGCCAAGGCAAGCAACTGACCATTGGCGATACGACATTTGTATTCCAGACAGAAGCGGGTACGACTCCTGATACTACTACTGTACCCACAGGTACTACAGCAGTTGTGATTGATGTCAGCGGCAAAAAGACTGCTGCTGAGCAGGTGCAGGAAGCTGTGCGTAAGATTGCCACGGCTGGTAGAAACATTGGGCATGACAAGGATGGCGATGGCACATCAGATGCCACTTTTAATATTTCCTCTGTCGGCCCGAACACGATCCATTTGGATCAGCAGATGCCTGGCACCGGTACCCCGCCGGTTTACAGCGTTGATGACATGAAGGGGATGTTCTCCGCTGCTAATCCCACCACGTCTGCTGTAGCAGGCAGCCTGGAGCTGTCTCCCACCATCAGCGTGGACGTTGCGGAAGGCGAGCGCGTAAGCTTTGGCGACGGCAAGACCTATGTGATTGTCGGGGCCACCAGCGACAAGCTGACCGCTGATATTGCCGCAGCCCAGGCCGATGAGAAGGTAAGCGAAATTTACGTAACGGCTGAAAGCTTCAACGAAGAGCTGAGCAAGTTTGCCCTGGATAAGGCTGTGAAGGACGCGCTGGCTGACACCGCCGCAACCGGGTATAATGGCAGCAAGCTGACTGCCGCCGTTTCCAACGGCACAGCCACCATTACAGCCGCTGCAAGCAGTGATGTTGGAGTAGAAGACACACAGACAAAGCTGGAAGCCTTCCAGACGGCTGTGGAAGCAAAGCTTGCTAACTTTAAGGTGCAGAAGGTCACCGAAGACGACATAGGCAACTCTGGCCTGAAACTGCAGATTGGCGACACCAGCGACAGCTTCAACCAGCTTCAGGTGAAGATTGGCGATATGCACACCAGCGCTATGGGCACCATGGAGTCTGTTGTAGAGGGCGGCAGGCAGACGGCTGTTTCCGGCAAGTCCATTGCGGACATCAACATCAGCACCCCCGAGGGCGCCCACGAGGCCATCGACGTTATCAAGAACGCCATTAACTATGTTTCCGGTATCCGCGGCGACTTGGGCGCAACCCAGAACCGCTTGGAGCACACCGCTAACAACCTGAGCGTTATGGCTGAGAACATTCAGGATGCTGAGTCCACCATCCGCGACACAGACGTTGCCGAGGAAATGATGGCTTACACCAAGAACAACATCCTTATCCAGTCCGCACAGGCTATGCTGGCCCAGGCCAACGCAGTGCCTCAGGGTGTTCTGCAGCTTCTTGGCTAATCTTTACAGCATTTTTACAATTTCAAAAAAAGGTTATGGGGCGGGCGTGTGCCCGTCCCATTTCCTGCTTTTGGGGGAGCCGCCCGCCTGGGGCAGTTTCCCCAAGGTCAGGAAAAGGAGGAAAAACATGGACACCATTTTATCCATTGGCATTATTTTTAAAAACGACATCCGCTGTATCGAGCGCTGCTTGAAGGCGCTCCAGCCCTTGCGGGACGCTGTCCCCTGCGAGCTGGTGATGGCGGACACAGGCTCGGACGACGGCAGCCGCGCAGTGGCGGAAAAGTATGCGGACACCTTGTTTGATTTTCCCTGGATCAACGATTTTGCGGCCGCCCGCAACGCGGTTATAGACCGCTGCACAGGCGAATGGTACTTATCTGTGGATACGGACGAATACATGGACGAGGATGTGGAGGAGATTTCCCAGTTCCTCCTCACTGAAAACCAGTCCTGCAACCTTTGCCGCGTTACCATCCGCAACTATCGGGACTATTCTATGGACGGCTCTTACGCCGACTTTTACACCCTGCGCATGGTCAGGCTTTCCATCGGGGCACGCTATCAGGGGGCCATCCATGAGGCGTGGACGGGCCTGGAGCGTGCCGGCTCTGCTTTGCAGTTTACCAAGACCATTTTCCATCACGACGGCTATGTGAACATGGCCCAGAACCCGGAAAAGCTTAAGCGGAATATGAGCCTTTTGCGGGATAAGGTGAAAAGCGACCCCAAGAACCTTCTCACCCGCCTGCAGATTATCGAAAGCGGTTTTCAGGAGCCGGACTACTTAGACCAGTTGAAAAAGTCCCTTTCTATGGTAAAGCGCAAGGTGGCTGGGTGGAAGCTGTTTGGCCCGCCGATTTTCCGCCACGCAGTTTCCATCGCCCACGACCGCAAGCTGGCCGAATTCCAAAAGTGGGCCGACCAGGCGGAAGAGTGGTTCCCGGATTCCTATTTTGTCCGTATCGACGTAAAGGTTCACCGGATGCTGGAGAGCTTTGAGCGGGAAGAGTATGCAGAAAGCGTCCGCCAGGGGGAAGCGCTGCTGGAGGCTTATGCGGATTACCGGGCAGGCCGCGGGGATTTGAACTGCCAGGCGTGCAGCACGCTGCAGATGGCCTCGCCTTATCATGAGCGGACTGTGCGGCTTTGTCTGGCCAGCGCCTGCCTGGAGGATGGAAAAGCCGGAAGGGCCTTGGCGCTTTTGCAGGAGCTGGAGTTCAGCCGCCTGGACAGGGTGCAGACAGAAAACCTGACCAAAACCTTGTGCGCCCTGCACATGCGCAGTCAGGAGGACACAGACTCCCTGGTACTGGCAGCGTGGGAGGGGATTACCACCCCGGAGCCGGACGAAAAGCGGGCAGAAGAACGCCGCCTGACCTTCATGGTGTTTGGCTCGGCAGCGTTTACCGCCAACTACCAGCAGGACGAGGCAAAGAAAGCAAACTTCTGCCGCCACGCCTGCGGAGTCTTTGCGCCTTTGGCGGAAAAGTGCGGGCTGGGCCTGGCTGCCTCTATCCTGGGAACGGAAGACCCGGAGGAAATGGCTGCCTTGCTGGCCCGGGTGGGCAAGTGGGCAGAGCTGCCCTTCCCGGCCCTCAGCCGCTCCATAGAGTCCGGAGTGGAGTTCCCGCTGCCTGGGAAGCCCCTGAACGTGGAAAGCATGGACGAGCTGGCAGGCCGTTTGGCTGCAGACTGGGGTGTGTTTTTCCCCATGGTACAGCGCGCGGCAGAGGAGGATTTCGCCCAAAACTGGCAGAAGCTTTGCTGGGCCAGGGGATTGTCCCTAAACGCACTGCAGAGGCACAACTGGAAAAGCGGCAGGGAAGAGGACGGCATGGCCCTGGCACGCTTTTTCGCAGACGTTGAGAAGGTGTTTTTGCCCAGATGCTATAACCCGCAGGTGCTGGCAGAGGAAAACCTCTCTGTGCTGCCGCCTATGCACCGCTTCGGGTGGTATTGTGTTCAGGCTTTTGACGCGCTGGACAAGGGGGATGTGATTAGCTACACCCACTTGCTACGCAAGGGCCTGGCGGCCCATGAGGGCATGAAAGCCGTGGTTGAATTCTTGACCGACCACACCCCTCAACTGCAGGCCGCGCGGCCTGACCCCGAGCTTCTGGCTTTGGCGGAAAAGGTGCGGGGGATGCTGTCGGTCTATCCGGAGGACGACCCGGCGGTGGCGGCAATAAAGCAAAGCCCCGTATACCAACGGGTGGCGCATTTAATTGAGGAGTGAAGGTATGGATAAGGAGACAGGGAATGCCTTAAGGGCCTTTCTATGATGGAAATCAGCATAATGAGGTTAGAGACAAATGACGTTGGCCGTCAAATCCTTTATGGAAGGTACGGCAGAAAAGCTGGGTGTAGGGAAGCGGACGGGAGGGGTTCAATGGTTCCTGTCGGCAGGGAACAAGCTGCCATAAACGCAAAGCAATCATAAAAGGCCGACCCGCAGGTTCTCTTCCTGTGGGCCGGCCTTTTTCGCGTCAGGGCAGAATGTTCTTGTAAGCCAGCCGCTCCATGCCGCCGCCAAAGAGACAGGCCTATCGGTTGCGCTCCTTTAAGCTTCTCTCTATATCCCTCTGGGCATCCCTCTTGGCAGCGTCTGCCCTCTTGTCATAGAGCTTCTTGCCCGAGGGCAAGAAAGCCGCTCCATGCCGTCGTCAAAGAGGCTGGCCTATCGGTTGCGCTCCTTTAAGCTTCTCTCTATATCCCTCTGGGCATCCCTCTTGGCAGCGTCTGCCCTCTTGTCATAGAGCTTCTTGCCCTTGCATAACCCCACCTGCACCTTCACCCGGGAATCCTTAAAATAGAGGGAAAGGGGGATAAGGGAGTAGCCCTGCTGCTTGACAACGCCGTAAAGCCGCTGGATCTCCCGTTTGTGCAGCAGCAGGCGGCGCACCCGCATGGGATCCCGGTTAAAAATGTTGCCGAAGTCATAGGGGCTGATGTGGCAGCCGTTTAAGAGCATTTCCCCGTCCACCACAGAGCACCAGGCGTCCTTCAGGTTCACCCGGCCTTGGCGCAGGGATTTTACCTCCGTGCCTACCAGTTCAATGCCGGCCTCATAGCTTTCCTCCACGAAATAGTCGTGATAGGCTTTTTTGTTCTGTGCAATGGTTTTTGTGTTGGATTTCGCTGCCATAGCGCACCTCCTTTTTGCTAAAGGGCAAAATGTTCCTCCAGAACCGCCAGTGTTTCTTCTATTGTGCGCGTGCCGTCGCGCAGCAGCGTGAAAAAGCCGCTGCTTTCAAACGCGCGGTACACAGCAGGGCTGTTAACCTCTGCCAGGCATTCCCGGTAATTCTCCATGGCCTTTTCCGGATTCTCCGCCTGCTGTATCTGCGACAGGATAAACTGCTTTTCCGGATCCTCCCGGTCAAAAAAGCTTTCCACAGAAAGGCTCTGGGGAGCCAGCAGGAAAGCCACATGGTGGTAGTCGGAGATTCCTTTCAGCCACGCGGGGGAAATGTTGGTGTCCACAAACACCTTTTCCCCTCCCCCGCCAACTGGATCAGGCGGGCAATCTCCAGGCCCGCCGCTTCCTGGCTGCACCCGTCAATCCACTGGGCATACTCCTGGGGCGTGCGGCTGATAAATTCCTGCCAGCTTTCCATGGTCTGGAAATAGGAAAGTGCCGGCTGGTTCTCCGGGTCAACAGCATCCATCAAAACATCGTGGTAGTTTTCGCCGCAGCAGATACCGCCATGCTTTTCCGCCAGCAGCCGCACCATGGTGGATTTCCCGGCGCAGGCCGTTCCGTTGATAAAGTAACAGTCCCGGAAAAGGGTGCGCAGAATATTGCTTTTTATGGGGATTTCCATTTTTTCCTCCTAAAGGCCCAACGCCCCAGCAGCCAAAAGGCCAGGATGCACAAAAACAAGGCGGCCACATTATACTGTATCGGGGCCAAAAAGGATACGTTGAAAAACATGTGGCACAGTGCGGCAGAAAGCAAATTCCCATGCCGCAGGTAGAGCCATCCCAGCACAAAAGAAACCAGCACTGCCCAGAGCAGCAGGAACGGGATGTCCTTTGCCCCCATCCCATTCCGGGCAACCCACATGGGGATATGCCAGAAGGCCCAGGCCAGGCCCGCCAGCAGCAATGGCCCGGCCTTTTTCTCGCCTGCTGCCAGGCTTTTCAGGAAAAACGCGCGCCATGCCAGTTCCTCCGCAAAGGCGGTGGCGTAAAGGTACACGCAGCTAGTCGCAAGGCCCCCTATGGATCCGTAAGAGTCCCGGAACAGATGGGCCTCTGTGGCAAGGGCGTAGGCCAGCGACACAGAACACCCCAGCACTGCGACGCCCAGGCAGGCCACTGCCTCTTGGGGGGAAAAGGCCCGGCAGTTTTCCAGGATATGGGATTTCGCCTTGCCGGCAGGCAGCAGGAACCCTAAGGTGGCCAGGGGCGGCACAAGGACAAAGGCCCCTGACAAGCCTGCCAGAACCCTGGGGACTGCCATGCCGCCCAGCTCCAGCAGGCGGGGCAGGTAAAGGGAGATGGAAAAAACATAGACCAATACCAGCCACAGGGCGGCTTTCCTTTTATCCGTCATAATTCCTGTCGGCCCTCCATAGCCCTTTGCAATGTGACCTCGTCGGCGTATTCCAGGTCGCCGCCCACAGGGATGCCATAGGCAAGCCTTGTCACCTTCACCCCCAAAGGCTTTAAAAGCCGGGAAAGGTACATGGCGGTGGCCTCCCCCTCCACAGTGGGGTTGGTGGCCATAATCACCTCCCGCACCCCGCCGTCTATCCGGGGCAGCAGCTCCTTGATTTTCAACTGCTCCGGCCCAATGCCGGACAGCGGCGAAATGGCCCCATGGAGCACGTGGTACAGCCCGTTATACTCCCCGGCCCGCTCCAGGGCAAACACATCCTTCGGCTCCTCCACCACGCAGATTAAGGCCTTATCACGCACAGGGCTGCGGCACACCGGGCACAGCTCGTCGTCCGTCAGGTTGCAGCAGACAGCGCAGTAATGTATTTTCTCGTGGGCCTCCAGAATGGCCCCCGCAAAGCCTTCCGCCTGCTCCTTTGGCATGTCCAGCACAAAATAAGCCAGCCGCTGGGCGGTTTTGTGGCCTATGCCGGGCAGGCTTTCAAATTTTTCCACCAGGCTTTCCAGGGGCGGGACATGGTATCCCGCCATTACATCAGCCCCGGTATGCTCATGCCGCCGGAAAGGGCGCCCATGCGATCTTCCCGCTCAGCGGCGGCAGCCCGCAGCGCCCCGTTGACAGCGGCGGTCACCAGATCTCCCAGCATTTCCGCGTCCTCCGGATCAATCACCTCGGGCTTTATCTCCACAGCCTTCACTTCCAGCTTGCCGGAAACCACAGCCTTCACCGCGTCTCCCCCGGCTGTGGCGCTGTACTCCTTCTCGTCCAGCTCAGCGGAAATCACTTCCATCTGCTCCTGCATTTTCTGGGCCTGCCGGGCAAGCTGCTGCAAATTGGCAGCCCCTCCGCCGCCATATCCCTGGGGTAATCTTGCTTTCATAAAGCTGTCATCCTTTCAAAATCAAAATATTATAGTGTCAAATCCTGAACTTCTCCCCGCTCACTCCTCCACCTGGGTGGGGATGCCCGCTTCTTCCGCCCGGCGGAGCAAATCCTCCAGCGGGTCTGCGGCAGCGCTTTCCTTAGAGGCGGGGGGCCGGTAGGGGCCAAGCTTATAGGCCCGGCCTGTCACCTGGAAAACCGCCTCCCGCATACGCTGGCGCTGCTCTGCCTTCTTTAAAAGCTCAAAGGCGATTTCCGGGGCCTCAATCAGCAGGTATTCCCCGCTGGTGTAGGCGGCAGAGCCGTCAAAGGCCATGGCCACGCTTTTGGTGGTGCCCCGTATCACCTGCAGAATCTCCGGCCACTGGCGGAAGCGCTGGGCCTCGGCGGAAAGGGCCTCCACGTCCACTGGGGGCTGGCTTTTAGGGGCCGCGGGCTTTTTAGGCGCCGGGGCTGGGACAGGCTTTTCCGCCGGCGGGGCGGGGGGGCCGTCGAACACCGGAGGAATTTCCTCTGGCTCCGGCTCAGCCGCCGGGCTGGCGGGCGCGGCTTCCTCCGCCCGGGCAGGGGCTTCCTCCTCCAAAGGGGGCAAGGCCCTGGGCGGCACGCCGCTTTCAAGCTGTTCAATCCGCCGCAGCAGGGCGGCAGTGCTGTCGTCCAGCTCCGGGGAGCACAGCCGCACAAAGGCCATTTCCAACTGGGTGCGCTGGTTCATGTACCGCATTTTGTGCAGCGTGTCCTCCAGGGTGTCCAGCCCGTGAAGGATGGCGGAAAGGCTCATGCCATAAGCCTGCTGCTCCAGGGCCGCTATCTGGGTGGGGGGCAGGGTGAGGAGCTTTCCCGGATCCCGCATGGTTTTAAACAGCATCAGGCTGCGGAAATATTCCGCCATCTCCTCGCACAGCCGCACCATGTCCTTCGACTCCCTGTGCAGGCCGTCCAGGGTTTCCAGGGCCTTGGCTGCGTCCCGCTCCGCCACAGCCTGGGCCAGGGTGGTGAGATACCCCTGGGCCGCCACTCCGGCGGTAAGGCCCACCACCTCCAGGGTGACGTGCCGCCCCCTTCCCAGGCACTGATCCAAAAGGGACAGGGCGTCCCGCAAAGCGCCGTCTGCAATGCGGGCAATAAGCAAAGCCGCGTCCTCGTCCAGCTCCGCCTCCTCCAGCCCCGCCACCTGGATAAGCCGCCCCGCCATGGCCTGGGGATCGATGCGGTGGAAATCGAACCGCTGGCACCGGGAGAGGATGGTGGGCAGCAGCTTGTGAACCTCGGTGGTTGCCAAAATGAAGATCACATGGGCAGGAGGCTCCTCCAGGGTTTTCAAAAGGGCGTTAAAGGCAGAGGCCGAAAGCATATGCACCTCGTCGATGATATACACCCGGTATTTGGCGGTGGTGGGGGTGAAGTTTGCCTCCTCAATCAGCCCCCGGATGTTGTCCACGCCGTTGTTGCTGGCAGCGTCAATCTCCACCACGTCCAGGATGGACCCTTCCTCCAGCCCCCTGCACACCGGGCACTCCCCGCAGGGATCTCCCTCCCTTGGGTCAAGGCAGTTGACGGCCCGGGAAAGGATTTTGGCGCAGGTGGTTTTCCCCGTCCCCCGGGAGCCGGTGAACAGGTAGGCATGGGCAATACGCCCCCGAGTCAGCTCATTTTTCAGGGTTACGGTAACCTGGGGCTGGCCCACCACGTCCGCGAAAAACCGGGGCCTGTATTTCCGGTACAGCACCTTATACACAAACGCCGCCTCCCTTCATACGTTTATCTTTATTTTATAGAAAAACAACAGCCCGATAAGATATGAGAACGGACAGGCGACCTGCATCGCCCGGGAACATCCGCTTAATGCTGCTCGGTTCCCCGCCTGACATGGTTCACGGCGTCCCGCCGCGCAGACCTGTCCGCTCCCATATTCTATCGGGCCATTTGGCCGCCTGTCCACTATTATAAACGCTTTCTCTTGAAAAAACAAGAGGGAAATGCTATTATAAGAGAAAATGCATCGTGTAAAAAACCTGGAAGCTGTACCAATAGGCTCCTGCACAAACCTTTTCGGGAAATTTAGCGGGCTTTAGTGTTGGAAATCCTCGAAATACGAAAGTAATCCTTGCGGTTTCCGCCTTGAACCCCACAAAATTTCCTCGAAAATCTTCCCACCAATCCTATCGGTACAACTTCTTAGAGAAAGGAACGATACCGGGCACAAAAGGGGAGGCTTCCCCGCTTTTTGTGGAAATCCCGTATCGAATGGCGATTTTTATGCAGATTCGTAGAACCACCCCCGCAGACCTTCCCGCTGTGGCAGCCCTGTATGACGAGGCCCGGGCCGCCCTCCGCGCAGCCGGGGTAAATCAGTGGCAGGACGGCTACCCGGACGGGGCTTCTGCCAGGGCCGATATGGAAAAGGGCGCAGGCTTTGTGCTGGAGGACGGCGGGGAAGTGATTGCCACAGCCTGCCTGGCCTTTGGCCGCGAACCCACCTATGACGTAATAGAGCAGGGCGCCTGGCAGGCCCAGGGAGAGCCTTACGGCTTCCTGCACCGGATAGCCGTTTCCCCCAGGGCAAAGGGAAAGGGCGCGGCAGGGCTTTTCTTTGAAGAGCTGAAGCGGCAGGCCCGGGAAAGGGGTATCCGCGTCCTGCGGGGGGACACCCACCGGGACAACAAGGCCATGCAGCGGGTGATGGCAAAAAGCGGCCTCTCTTACCGGGGCATTATCCATATAGAGGACGGCACCGAGCGGCTGGCCTATGAGATCATCCTGCCCTGACGCGAAAAGCCCGGCCTGCAGGAGGGAGACCTGCGGGCCGGACTTTTTTATGCTTGTTTTGTTAAGGCAGCTTGTTCCCTGCCGCCAGATAGAGGGCGTACCAGTCCTCCCTGGCAAGATCCACGTCGCACCCGGCGCAGATTTCCTGCAGGCGGGCCGCATTGGTGCTGCCGCTTATCACCTGCATCCCTGCCGGATGGCGCAGAATCCAGGCAGTGGCAAGGGCCTGGGGGGTAGAGCCATACTTTTCAGCCAGCTCCTCCAGCTTTTCATTCAGGGCCGGGAACTTGGGGCTGCCTAGGAACACGCCCTCAAAGAAGCCATACTGGAAGGGGGACCAGGCCTGGATGGTTAAGCCCTTCAGGCGGCAGTAATCCAGCACCTCCCCGTCCCGGTCGGCGGCATGGGGGAACTCCGTATTGGCGCAGATGGCGTGATCCACAAGGCCCGTAAAGGCCAGGCCGAACTGAAGCTGGTTTACGGCCAGCTTTTGCTTTAACCCGGACTGGAGCAATTCCGCCTGCCGGGCGTTAAAATTGCTGACGCCGAAATGCAGCACCTTGCCGCTGCTTTCCAGGCGGCTGAAGGCCTCCGCAACCTCCTCCGGCTCCATCAGCGCGTCCGGGCGGTGGAGCAGCAGGAAATCCAGCCTGTCCGTACCCAGCCGGGAAAGGATGCCCTCCACGCTTTCCAGGATGTGCTCTTTGGAAAAATCATACATATTTTTGCGGATGCCGCACTTGCTCTGGAGAACCATCCTGTCCCGCAGGCCCGGCTCCGCTGCCAGCAGCCTGCCAAAGGCGGCTTCGCATTCCCCGCCCCCGTAAATGTCCGCATGGTCGAAAAAGTTCACGCCATTGTCCAAAGCCGTATGGACAAACCGGGAAAGCGCCTCCGGCTCCATGCTGCCAATGCGCATACAGCCCGCCACAATGGCGGAGGCATCCACCCCGCTGATATCCAAATATTTCATAGCCGCGTCCTCCTGTTTTCCGCCTGCTTTGCAGGCATGTTTGCAAATAGTATAGCATGGATGGTATACTATTTACAAGCCGGCAGGCGGCACATGCTGCCAGAAACAGCGCAAAGGAGGCGGCTTATGGCGGAGAAATGGGAATTTGATGGGGTTCTCCATGAAATACCGGAGAAGGGCGGGGCCTATGTGGCCTTTCCCTGGGACATCCGGCAGGTGTTTGGGAAGGGGCGGGTGAAGGTACACGCCCTGTTTGACGGCCTGCCCTATGACGGCAGCATTGTAAACATGGGGCTGAAAGGCCCAAAGGGCGAAACCGTCTATATTATCGGGGTACTGAAATCCATCCGGCAGAAGCTGGGGAAAAAGGAAGGGGATTGTATCCACGTTGTGATAGAGGAACGGCAGTGACCTTTCCCCCTGCAAACCAGCAAAATTTTGTCGAAGGGCTTGCATAGTAGGCCCTTTCCGATTATAATGAAATAAGATTGGTATTTCGGGCAAAGCCTGCCCTGAAAAACATTATAAATTTTGAAAGGAGTACCAATATGAACTATTCCCATGAAGTGGAAAATATGTGTACGGTGAAGAAAGGCCCTCATCATGGCCCGGCCCCCATCCCCGAAGAGGGCAAGTGGGTCAAGTCCTATCAGATTTCGGACATCAGCGGCCTTTCCCACGGCATCGGCTGGTGCGCTCCCCAGCAGGGCGCCTGCAAGCTGACCCTGAACGTGAAGGAAGGCATTGTGCAGGAGGCTCTGGTGGAAACCCTGGGCTGCTCCGGCATGACCCACTCTGCCGCCATGGCCGCGGAAATCCTCCCCGGCAAAACCCTTCTGGAGTGCCTGAACACCGACCTGGTGTGCGACGCCATCAACGTTGCCATGCGTGAAATCTTCAAGCAGCTCGCTTATGGCCGCAGCCAGACCGCCTTCTCCGAGGACGGCCTGCCCATCGGCGCCGGCCTGGAAGACCTGGGCAAGGGCCTGCGCTCCCAGGTGGGCACCATGTTCTCCACAGGCGCCAAGGGCGTGCGCTACATGGAAATGGCTGAGGGCTATGTCATCAAGATGGCCCTGGACGAGGAAGGCGAGGTCATTGGCTATCAGTTTGTCAAGCTGGGCAAAATGCTGGAGGACATCCGCCATGGCGTTTCCCCTGACGAGGCCTATAAGAACAACATTGGCCAGTATGGCCGTTTTGACGGCGCCGCCAAGTATATTGACCCCAGAGAAGAATAATAGAGTGACCATACATAGATTAGGAGGACAACGAAATGGCTAATGACGTCATGTTTGAAGGCAAGGAAAGAAGAATGCCCAAAATTGAGAAGTGCCTCAACCAGTATGGCCTGGGCAGCCTTGAGGAGGCAAGGGAGCTTTGCAAGTCCAAGGGTTTCGACCCCTACGATATCGTCAAGGGCGTACAGCCCATCGCTTTTGAAAACGCCGGCTGGGCCTACATCCTGGGCTGCGCCGTTGCCATTAAGAAGGGAGTAAAAACCGCCGCCGAAGCTGCCGAGGCCATCGGCATCGGCCTGGAGGCTTTCTGCATTCCCGGCTCTGTGGCTGAGCAGCGCAACGTGGGCCTGGGCCATGGCAACCTGGGCGCCATGCTGCTCAGGGATGAGACAAAGTGCTTTGCCTTCCTGGCAGGCCACGAGTCTTTTGCCGCCGCCGAAGGCGCTATCGGCATCGCAAAAACTGCCAACCGCGCCCGCAAGGAGCCTCTGCGCATCATCCTCAACGGCTTGGGCAAAGACGCCGCTTACATCATTTCCCGTATCAACGGCTTTACCTATGTAAAGACAGACTATGATTTCTTCACCGGCGAGCTGAAGGTGGAAGAAACCAAGCCCTTCTCCGACGGCGAGCGCGCTGCTGTTAAGTGCTATGGCGCAAACGACGTGCTGGAAGGCGTAGCCATTATGAAGCATGAGGGCGTGGACGTTTCCATTACCGGCAACTCCACCAACCCCACCCGTTTCCAGCATCTGGTAGCTGGCACCTATAAGAAGTGGGCTTTGGAGAACGACAAGAAGTATTTCTCTGTGGCCTCCGGCGGCGGCACCGGTCGTACCCTGCACCCGGACAACATGGCAGCCGGCCCCGCTTCCTATGGCCTGACCGACTCCATGGGCCGTATGCATGGCGACGCCCAGTTTGCCGGCTCTTCCTCTGTGCCTGCCCACGTGGAAATGATGGGCCTTATGGGCATGGGCAACAACCCCATGGTAGGCGCGACCGTTGCCTGCGCTGTGGCAGTATATGAGGGCATGAAGTAAGAAGCTGTACCAATAGGCTCCTGTACAAACCTTTTCGGGAAATTTAGCGGGCTTCTGTGTTGGAAATCCTCGAAATACGAAAGTATTTCTTGCGGTTTCCGCCTTGAATCCCACAAAATTTCCTCGAAAATCTTCGCACCAATCCTATCGGTACAGCTTCTAAATCCCGCCTTGCCCATACAGTATAAAACAAAAAAGCCGGCGCAGCTAGGATGGCTGCGTCGGCTTTTCCTATATGTTTCGTTATTTTGGGGGCTTCTCCACACCTTTTGCCTTTTCCCGCTCCTGCAGCTCCGGCAGGGGCGCCATGCCGTTTAAAAGGTCATGGAGCACGTCCGTCACCGCCAGCTTTTCCGCCCGCAGGCGGTAGGAATAGAAGTCCAGCATCCCGGGATCCGCCCCTTTCAGCTTTTCCCTCACTTCCTCTGCCCGGGATATATAAACTTGTATCTGCTGCATAAACCGGGCAAAATGCTCGTTCTCAATCATGGCGCTGACAAGCTGGGGATTAAGCCCTTCCGGCTCCCCTGTGTTGTGGGCGCTTTGCAGCAGCACAGCAGCTTTTTCGCTGAGGCCCATCTCCCTGACAGTCATCCTTTCATTTTCCTTCACCCGGAAGGCGGAGCGGCCCAGCAGCCAGTCCACAGACACGCCCCACAGCTCTGAAATTTTCTGCAGCACCTGGGTGTCCGGGAACCGGGTTCCCGTCAGGTAAGACCGCGCCAGAGCCTGGGACATCCCCAGCTTTTTGGCAAACGCCTCCAGGGACATGCCCCCCTGCAAATCCTGGAAGGATTTCTGAAAGGCGCGGAATATCTCGCCGTTGTTTTCCTCTCTACGCATAAGCCCTCCTGTATGCCCACCCTGCTTCCATACTTTGACTATACGGCAGTTTCCCTCTAAAGTCAAGGGTTTTTTTGGTATTCCCTTTAAAAAACTTTCCCGCCGGAAAGCTCTTTTTCTTGCATGTGGGAAAGGAAAGAGATACAATGATAGCAGGGGTTAAAAAACGCAGGCCCTGATACTTAGAGCGTGTCCGCGCAAGCTGAACACATTCCACTGAGGAGGTTATACATCTTGAAAGCATTTATGGACAAAGATTTTCTGCTGGCCACCCAAACGGCAAAGGAGCTGTACCACGGCTGTGCCGCAGGGCTGCCCATTCTGGATTACCACTGCCACATCAGCCCCCAGGAGATTTTCGAGGACAGGCGGTTTGAGAATATCACCCAGGTGTGGCTGGGCGGGGAGAACCCGGCGGGCGGCTGCGCCGGGGATCACTATAAGTGGCGGCTGATGCGGGCGAACGGCGTGGAAGAGCAGTTTGTCACAGGCAGCGCCCCAGACAGGGAGCGCTTCCAGAAATGGGCGGAAACCCTGGACAAGGCTATCGGCAACCCCCTCTACCACTGGAGCCATCTGGAGCTGCAGCGGTTTTTCGGGTATAAAGGCGTGCTGGGGGCTGATACGGCGGAGGAGGTATGGAACCTGTGCAATGAGAAGCTGCAAGAGCCTGCCATGAGCGCCCGCAGCCTTATCACCCAGTCCGGGGTCACGCTGCTCTGCACCACCGACGATCCTGCCGACGATCTCCGCTGGCACAAGGCACTTGCGGAAGACGCAAGCTTCCCGGTGCAGGTGCTGCCCGCCTTCCGCCCCGACAGGGCCATGAACCTGGAAAAGCCGGATTACCTTTCCGCCATATCCAGCCTGGAGGAAGCGGCGGGCATGAAGATTGCAGGCTTTGGGGACTTGCGGGCAGCGCTGCAAAAGCGCATGGCTTTCTTCCATTCCATGGGCTGCCGCCAGTCCGACCACGGCCTGGAATATCTTATGTACAGCCCCGCCCCCCAGGAGGATGTGGAGAAAATCTTCTCAAAGCGCCTGGCAGGCGTTATGCCCACCAGGGAGGAAGAGGAACAGTTTAAAACCGCCTTCATGCAGTTTGTAGGCGGGGAATATGTCCGGCTGAACTGGGTGATGCAGATACACTTCGGCTGCACCCGGAACAACAACACCGCCATGTTCGGGCGGCTTGGCCCGGACAGCGGCTTCGACGCCGTCCACAGCGGTTCCCCTGCCGTCAGCGCCGGGGCCTTCTTAAACGCCCTGGCCCAGAAAAACGCGCTGCCCAAAACCATCCTCTACAGCCTGAATCCCAACGACGACGAGCCTCTCTGCTCTATCACCGGCTGCTTCGCAGAGGGAGGCACTGTGGGCAAGGTGATACAGGGCGCGGCCTGGTGGTTTAACGACCACAAAACAGGGATGATAAAGCAGATGACCTCTTTTGCAAACACAGGCCTGCTGGGAAATTTCCTGGGTATGCTCACCGATTCCCGCAGCTTCCTGTCCTATCCCCGCCATGAGTATTTCCGCCGCATTCTCTGCGATCTGCTGGGCGGCTGGGTGGAAAACGGGGAGTATCCCTATGACATGGAAAAGCTTACGAAAATTGTGAAGGACATCTGCTATAACAACGCTGTCCGCTATTTTGGCTTTGACCTGGAAACCATCTAAAAGGATGTTGCAAAATGGGGGGAAAGCTGTTGTTTTGGGATCGCCCCTTTTTCAAAAGGGGTTGCGGGGTGTGGGGTGGTTGCTATGAGCTGATCGAGCCGGCAGGCGAGACTCAAAGCCCTATAGGTATGCACCGTAGATATAAACTGCGTGTTCGGACACTCCCCCTGGATTTCCCTCTATTGATTCCCCTCAGCCCCTGTGGTATAATAGCCGCAAAGCGGCTATTATACTTGATCTAAAATGTGTCCCGCCTTAGCCTTTCCTTCGGTCAGGCAGGCGATGGACACAATACCAACGCGTTTCGCGCTTATGGTATAATTTGTAAAAAAGAACAGGCTCGGCATAAGGAGGAAGAAACGTGGATTACGCGGCAAAAGCACTGGAAATGCATAGGGAATGGAAGGGGAAAATCAGGGTGGACACCCCCTGCCCCCTGGCAGGCAGGGACGATCTTTCTGTGGCCTACACCCCGGGGGTGGCGGCCCCCTGTTTGGAGATTGCCAAGGATAAAGAGCTGTCCTATACGTACACACGCCGGGGCAACCTGGTGGCTGTGGTGACGGACGGCACCGCTGTGCTGGGCCTGGGAGACATCGGCCCCGAGGCGGGGATGCCTGTGATGGAGGGCAAGTGCGCCCTGTTTAAGGCTTTTGCCGGGGTGGACGCCTTCCCCCTGTGCATACGCAGCAAGGACGTAGACGAAATTGTGCGCACAGTGGAGCTGCTGGCTGGCTCCTTTGGGGGCATCAATTTAGAGGATATCGCAGCCCCCCGGTGCTTTGAGATTGAAGAGAAGCTTCAGGAGCGCCTGGACATCCCGGTGTTCCATGATGACCAGCATGGCACTGCTGTGGTGACGGTGTCCGCTATGATAAACGCCCTGCGCCTCACAGGACGGAAGCTGGAGACGGTTTCCGCCGTGGTCAACGGCGCGGGGGCCGCGGGCACCGCCTGCACCCGGCTGCTCATGGCTCTGGGGCTTAAAAATGTGGTGGTGTGCGATAAGGCAGGGGCGCTCTATGAAGGCATGGAGGGCATCACCCCGGCCCAGCAGGCTTTAGCCGCCGCAACCAATCCGGAAAAGAAAAAGGGCGCCCTTGCCGACGTTATACGGGGCGCGGACGTGTTCATGGGCTTCTCCGCCCCAGGGTGCCTCACAGGGGAGATGGTGCGCACCATGGCAAAGGATCCCATCATCTTTGCCTGCGCCAACCCCACCCCGGAGATTTTCCCCGAGGAAGCCTTGGCGGCAGGGGCCAGGGTGGTTGGCTCCGGTCGCTCGGACTATCCCAACCAGATAAACAATGTCCTGGCCTTCCCCGGCATTTTCCGGGGAGCCTTGGATGTGCGGGCCAGGGAGATTAACGACAAGATGAAGGTTGCCGCAGCTAAGGCGCTGGCAGATCTCATCTCCCCCGCAGACCTCAGGGAGGACAATATCATCCCCTCCGCCTTTAACCCCGCCGTGGCCCCCGCCGTCGCCGCCGCTGTGGCCCAGGCCGCCAAGGATTCCGGCGCAGCCCGGGCTTAAGGCTCCGCATTTAGGAATCCGCCAAAGAGCGTCCCGCCTTTGGAATTTCGCGCATGCAGATTGTGAGAATGGGCAGGCTTACGGCCCGCGTTTTAGAATGGATTAGGAGGATGCTTATGGAATATAACAAGCTGGTGCGAGATAAAATACCACAGATGATAGAGTCCCAGGGGGAAAAGCCTGTTATTAGAATCTTAGGGGAAGAGGAATACCACGCCGCGCTGGAGCAAAAGCTCCTGGAGGAAGCCGGGGAGTACCGGGAAAGCCGGGAGCTGGCAGAACTGGCGGACATCCTGGAGGTGGTTTTCGCCCTGTGTGAAGCGGACGGGCACACCCTGGAGGAACTGGATACAGCCTGTCGGAAAAAGCACGAAGCCCGGGGAGGCTTTGCAGAGAGGGTGTTCCTTGTCTCAAAAAGCACTTGACAAAACCCCCAGGAGGCGCTATCCTGTTTTTGCGGCCGCTGGCATTGCAGGCCGGAACTTAGGAAAGAAGGAATGAAGATGGGAAACTCCCAAAAGTCCGTTTACAAAATTGCGGCAGTCGGTATATTCGCCGCTTTGGTTTTCGTATCCAACTTAATCAGCATCCCTATCCCTGTGGCTATCGGGGACGTAAGCCGCATCCACCTGGGCAATATTTTCTGCCTGCTGTCCGGCTTTGTGCTGGGGCCTGTGGGAGGCGGGCTGGCGGCGGGCATCGGCTCTGCCCTGTATGACGTGACAAACCCTGCCTACATCGCCTCCGCGCCCTTCACCTTTGTGTTCAAGTTCCTGCTGGCTGCTGTGTGCGGCTGGGTGGCCTATGCCCGGCAGCAGGAGGGCGCAAACCACAAGCTGAACATCTGCGCCGCGGCTGCGGGCAGCCTCGTTTACATGGCGCTGTACCTCTCAAAGGCTTTTGTGCAGGGCCTGCTGGTTGGCAGCGAACTGGGGGCGGTGCTGGTCGCCGTTGCCACAAAGGCCGCCACCTCCGGCATCAACGCCATCATCGCTGTGGTGATTTCAGTGCCCCTGTGCGCGGTAGTGCGGGCGGCGCTGAAAAGAAGCCATCTGCTGGATAAGCTGCAAAGGGGCTGACCCATGGAGCGCCTGGGCTTCGACCTCGTTACAGCCATTATCCTCCTTATCGCCCTGTATTTTGTGGTGAAATCCGCAGTGAGCAGCGCCATTGATGACAGCAAAAATGAAATTGCCAAGGCTGTGAAAAAGGGCATAGAGAAATACGAGCGGGAAAAAGAAGAAGGCAGCCCCAAAGAGACAGAAGAAGAATAGCGCGAAAAAGCAGGCCGCAATATGCGGCCTGCTTTTTGTATAGGCTTTTACCCCTTCTTTTCCTCGGAAACCTCCGCCAGATCCTTTTTGTAAAGGTATTTTTCCACTTCCTCCACCATGTTCTGGGGCACCTTGCGCTCTACAGGGAACACCCTGCCGTTAATCAGCGCCCGGGAAACCTCCAGCACCAGGCGGGTGGTTTTTTCCAAAGCCTCCGGGGAAAGGAAGCTTAAGGTATCAAAGCGGTTGTGGATATAGGCCGCGCCCGGGGCGCCGTCCCGGCTGAAGTTGATGGCGGGCACGCCGCTGTCTGCAAAGGGGATGGAATCGCTGGAATAGATGCCCTGCCGGACAGCCGCCCCGCAGCCGCATATTTTCATCATGTATTCCGCAAAGGCCACAAGCTTTTCCTCCGCTGTCACAGCTATCTTGTCCACGCCCAGCACAGGGCCGCCCACGTCCACGTTTATCATCAGCAAATGGTCGGCAAGCTCCTCTTTATGGGCCTTCACATAGGCCCAGCTTCCTTCCAGGCCAATTTCCTCTGAGCCGTACCACATGAATTTTACCGTGCGGCGGGGCGGGTTCTCCACAAAATACCGCAGGATTTCCATGTTGATAACAGAACCCGCGCCGTTATCGTACACGCCCTTGGAAAAGTCCACAGAATCGTAATGGGCGCCGAAGGAGACGATTTCTTCCGGCTTTTCTGTGCCCACCACTGTGGCGATAACATTGTGGGAGGTGCGCTCCACTGTGGTGTTTTTCAGCACAATGCGGGCTTTGGCGGCCCCCCGCTTCACCATGTCGAAGGCGTCCAGCACCCGGGTATGCACCATGGGCACATTGCCAAAGGCCCGCAGGGTGCGGCGCAGCTTCCGGGTGGCTAAATCCGTCTCGTCCCGGCTATCCCGCAGCTCCCCCTCCATGGTGACGATGCCCGCCACGCCGGCCTTCATCAGCTTCTTGAACAGCGGCACCCGCATAAAGCCGTTTACCAGCACGATTTTCCCTTTGGCTTCAGAAAGGCTCACCTCGTCCCCGTCCTCCACATAGAGGAATTCAGCGGCAAGCCCGTCGCCGAAGGTGTTCTGGGCACATTTATAGCCTGTGACAGGATAGCTTTGCTGGTATGGCTCTAAAATTTCCAGGGTGGCTGTTTCAACCTCCGCATCCTCAATTTCAAAATCCTGGAGGATAACAGGCACCCCCAGGGCCTCGCATTCCGCCTTTAAAATCTCCGCCGCCTGCAGCTCCTCCGCAGAGCCTGCTGTGCGGGTGAACCCGATTTTTTCCAGCAGTTCCATTTCCCTTTTTCCACAGATATCCATTTGCAGCCTTCCTCTCTTTTTTAGGGTTTGTTTGAAAATAGAGAAAGTGTCGAATTTTTGAGACAAAACAGGGCGGTTTCAAGGCGGAACCCGCAAGACAGGCTGTCGCCTGTCGAGGATTTCCAACACAGAAAACGCACGTTTTGGACAAAAAGACGGTGTTTACGATTTTTCAAACAAGCCTTAGTTATTCCGGTTTTTCTTTACTTTCAAATTTAGACTGGCACAGCCCGGGGTCGCGCCGTTTTGCTAGGCTTCTATGCCCTTTGGACATTATAGCACAGGGGCCGGGGAAAGTCACGGGCAATTTCCCGGTTCGGCGCCTTCCTGTTCGTCTTTACAGGCAAATCCGGAGGTGATGGCCCCGGCAGGGCAGGCATCCCGGCACTTTCCGCAGCGGATACACTCTGGGCCGCCGCAGCCTTTTGTAACCTCCACTGCCATGGGGCAGGCATGTTCGCACTTTTTGCAGCCTGTACATTTGCTTTTGTCCAGCTTTATCTGGTAAAAGCTGAAGCGGTTAAACAGGGAATAAAAAGCGCCTAAGGGGCAGAGATAGCGGCAGAAGGCCCGGGGAATGAACACGCAGGCCGCCAGGATTACAACCAGCACCAGGGCTTTCCAGCTAAAAAGCGCCCCCATGAGGGATCGCAGGGAGGGGTTTGCCAGCAGCAGGGGCACGCCGCCTTCCAGGGTGCCTGCCGGGCAGAGGTATTTGCAGAAATAGGGCGGGGCAACTCCGGTATCTGTCACAGCAAAGGCGGGCAGCAGCACCACCAGCACCAGCAGGACAGCATACTTAAGCCACCGCAGGGGCTTGTCTATTTTCTTTGGCACCCGCAGCTTGGGGGAGGGGATTTTAAAGAGCAGATCCTGTACCAGCCCGAAAGGGCACAGAAGCCCGCAGATAAGCCTGCCCAGCGCTACACCGAAGAGCATAAGCAGGCCCAGCACATAAAAGGGGAAGCGGCGGCTGGAGCCGCCCAGTACGGCCTGGAGGGAGCCGATGGGGCAGGCCCCCAGGGCGCCAGGGCAGGAGTAGCAGTTGAGGACAGGCACGCAGACAGCTTTTGTGCCGCCTGTGAAAATTTTCCCCTTGGCAAAGCCTATGGCATAGCCGTTTACCACTGCGGCGGCAAGGAGCTGCACCCTGCGCTGGAAGGAAAGCTTCCCCTTTTTCAGCCTATCCCGATGCATTCCAGACATATTTTCACCGCCTTCTGCAAAACCCCCATGTGTTCCTGTCCTAAAAGGCCCAGGAGGATGCATACAGCCGCCAAGGCCAGCAGGCCGTACCGCGCTGCCAGGATCCCTTTACGTTTCAAGGGTGATCTCCTTTTTTCCGCCCTCCTGCAGGGCCTTGTTCATGGCGTCCAGGAATACGCCGGACAAGTCTGCCTGCCCGCCGATAACCGCCTTGCCCACCTGCTTGCCGGAGGAATCCAGGAAAATGGTGGTGGGGATAGCCTGGATATCAGTCAGAAGGCTTTGGAAGGCCTCGTCCCCACTGACAAGGGTAATCCCCTCATACCCGGCAAGCTCCAGCAGGGCTTTGGCTTTGCCCTCGTTGCCCTGGGCGTCGGTACACACGGTGATAAGCTGCACATTGTCCGGCAGGGCCTTTTCAAAGGCAGCCAAATCCGGCATTTCCGCAATGCAGGGGGAGCAGAAGGTGCCCCAGAAGTTAATAGCGGTCAGATCTTTTGCGGCAATGTCCTTTTCTGTGAAGCTGCCGCCGTCCAGGGTTTGGGCGGTGAAGGCCTGCGCCGCCTCCCCGGCAGAGCAGCCTGCGGCCAGCAGGGCAATTGCCAGCAGCATGGGCAAAAGGCGTATGACAAGTTTTCTTAATGGCATGGTTTTCCCTCTCTTCCTAGAAAAAGTCAAGTAATAGGTGCTAAGGCTTATTATACCCCCTGCCGGGGAAATCGGCAAGGGCGAAAAACAGCATGTATAGGGTACGCAGTTCAAAAGAGGCAATAGCCTTTTTGGAACCAGCGGCAATGCCGCATGCTTGAAAATCGGGCTATACCGATTTTCAAGCGCGTTTACTATACGCCCCCGGCTGTTTTTTATCCTGATTTTTAAGGAAAGGGCTTTATTTTGGGGCCAGATTGCAATATAATATAAAAAGCGGTTCTGCCCTTCGCAGCGGAAACGGGAAGCGCGGCTTTCCTATTATACAGGTTAGGAGATACTGGACATGACAAATTTTGATGAAAATCTGCTGGACAAGGTAAAGCGCCTGCACTTTGTAGGCATTGGCGGCTCGGGCATGTGCCCCATGGCAGAGCTTCTGCACCATGGGGGCTATGTGCTTACAGGTTCTGACCGCAACGAGTCCGACACCCTCCAGCGGGTGCGGGCCATGGGCATCCCGGTTTTCACAGAGCACCGGGCGGAAAACATCGGGGACGCAGAGGCTGTGGTGTATACCGCCGCCTGCCGGGACGATAACCCCGAGCTTGTGGCCGCCCGGGAAAAAGGCGTCCCCACCCTGGAGCGGGCCGTCATGCTGGGGATGCTCACCCGGCGCTTCCAGCAGACTGTAGGCGTTTCCGGCACCCATGGCAAAACCACCACCACAGCCATGCTCACCCAGGTTTTCATGGAATGCGGCATGGATCCCAGCGCCATTATCGGCGGCAAGCTGCCCCTCATCGGCGGCAACAGCCGGGCTGGGAACAGCGAAACCATGGTGTGCGAGGCCTGCGAGTATGTAGACAGCTTCCTGCAGCTCACCCCGGCAGTGGCGGTAATTCTGAACGTGGACGCGGATCATCTGGACTATTTTAAGACCCTGGATAATATTGTGAAATCCTTTCATCAATATGCCAGCCAGGCAACCCGCCTGCTGGTGGTAAACGGGGATGACAAAAAGGCCATGGAAAGCGTGGCGGGCCTTGACAAGGAGCTTGTCACTTTTGGCCTCAGCGATAAAAACGACTACTATCCCCAGGAGATGAACGAGGAGCCTTCCGCCTGCGAGGACTTCACCCTGATGCATAAGGGGAAGCCTTTAGGCCGGGTGGAGCTTTCTGTGCCCGGGCGCCACAACATGCTCAACGCCCTGGCTGCCGCTGCCTGCGCCCACGCTTTAGGCGCGGAACCGGAAGCCCTGTGCCAGGCGCTGCACCATTTTGCCGGGGTACACAGGCGCTTTGAGGTGCTGGGGAAGTTTGAGGGGGTTACGGTGGCGGACGATTTCGCTCACCATCCCACAGAGCTGACGGCCACCCTCACCTCTGCCATGAAGATGGGCTACCGGAAGGTGTGGGCCATTTTCCAGCCCCACACCTATTCCCGCACCTACACACTGTTAGAGGATTTCGCCAAGGCCCTGGCTATCCCCGACCACCTGATATTGACAGAGATTCTGGCGGTGCGGGAGGAAAACATCTACGGCATCAAGACAGCGGATCTGGCACAAAAAGTGCCGGGCAGCGTGTGGTTTGAAGGCTTCCCCGAGACAGCGGACTATGCCATAGCCCACGCGGGGCCTGGGGATCTGCTGCTGACTTTAGGCGGCGGGGACGTGTATAAATGCGCCAACCTGATAGTGGAAAAATATAAGCAGCGGCAGGAGGCAGGGAATGATGGAGCGGGACATTAAAGCGTGTTTTTTCGACATTGACGGCACCCTTATCGACCATGAGGGGGGCAGCGTTATGCCCCAGTCCACCAAGGAGAGCCTTTGCGCCCTGCGGGAAAAAGGGGTGAAGCTCTTTGTGGCAACAGGGCGCCCCCCCACCATGGTGGATTTTATTGAGCAGTATTTCCAGTTTGACGGGTTTGTTTCCTTAAACGGGCAGCTTGTTGTGCTGCGGGACGGCACAGTGCTCCACCGCATGGCCCACAACCCGGAGGATATCCGGCGGCTGGTGGAGATTGTGAAAAAGGAAAAGTTCCCCTGCCTGATCATTGAGGAACATGAAAGCTTTTACGTACTCGACGGCGAGGCTGTCACCCAGCACCACAGGCGGGCCGGGGTGGCCCTGCCCCGGCAGTATGACATCGGGAGGCTGGAGGAGCACCCGGTGCTGCAGTTTCTGGTATACGGCCTGGAAAACCTGCCCTATATCGCCTGCCTGCCCCACGTTGAGCCTACCAGCGCCGGGGGGCACATCCAGGACATTATCCCCAAGGGCGGCGGCAAGGAAGTGGGCATTGCCGCCGCGGCTGCCCATTACGGCATCAGGCGGGAGGAAATCATGGTCTTTGGCGACGGGGACAATGACCAGCGGATGCTGCGCTGGGCCGGAGTGGGCGTGGCTATGGGCAACGGCTCGGAAAAGGCCAGGGCCGCGGCAGACTACATATCCATCCCGACAGGCCAGGGCGGGATTTATCACGCATTAAAGCATTTCGGCGTGCTGTAACGCGCCGGGGAAAAGGAGGGGCACAGTATGAAAAAGGTGATACCAGACTGCTATTGGCCCAGTTCCGCCAACGGGGCATATGTAAGCCATGAGGCCATCTGTGTTTTAAACCAGGGGGACGAGCCGGCAGAACTGGACATCACCCTGTATTTTGAGGACAGGGAGCCGGTTTCCGGCTATCATGTGACAGTGGAGGCCAGGCGGACAAAGCATATCCGCATGGACAAGCTTACAAACCATGCCGGGCAGCCTGTGCCCCAGGACACCCCTTATGCGGCGGTGGTGGAGTGCAGCCGGGAAGTGGCCCTGCAATATTCCCGGGTGGATACCACCCAGGCGGAGCTTGGGATGATGACCACCCTGCTGTAGGGCGGCTGTATAACAGGGCGCTTTGGCGCATATGCTATAGATACAGGGCCTGCGGCGGCTGGGAAACCTGCCGCGGACAATATGACGAAAGGAGCGATACCGGGCAAAAAGGGCGGATGCTTCCTCCCTTTTTGTGCGAACCTGTATCGCATGGTGTTTTTTTATGTGTACCAGCATTGCCATGACAAGGGACTGCTTCTATTTTGGGCGCAACATGGACTGGGAGTGCGGCATGGGGGAACAGGTGGTGGTTACGCCCCGCCGGTTCCCCTTCCATTTCCGCAAAGCCCAGCCCATGGAGCGCCATTATGCCATGCTGGGCATGGGGATGCTGGACGTGGGATATCCCCTGTATGCGGAAGCTTCCAATGAAAAGGGGCTGTGTATGGCTGGGCTGAATTTCCCGCAGAACGCTTGGTATGCTACCCAGCCGGATCCGGTGAAAAACAATATTTCCCCCTTTGAGCTGATCCCCTGGGTGCTGGGCCAGTGCGCCACGCTGGGGGAGGCCCGGTGCCTGCTGGAGAACACCTGGCTGGTGGCAGTCCCCTTCAGCCCTCAGGTGGGCCTGTCGCCCCTGCACTGGCATATTGCGGACAGGAGCGGCTCCCTCGTGCTGGAATCCACCAGGGACGGGATGCATATTTATGATAACCCTGTGGGGGTGGTGACGAACAATCCCCCCTTCCCCTTCCAGATGCAGAACCTGTGCCAGTATCTGAACCTAAGCCCCGGCACCCCCAGCAACTGCTTTTCCGCCATAGACGGCCTGGAGCCTTTCGGCTATGGCCTGGGCAGCGTGGGCCTGCCCGGGGACTTCTCCCCTGCCTCCCGGTTTGTAAAGGCGGCCTACCTTGCTGCCAATTCCATCTGCCATGGAGACGAGGAAAGCTGCCTGTCCCAATTTTTTCACCTGCTGGGGGCAGTGGCTATGGTGCGGGGCAGCGTGGTCACCCCGGAGGGGAAGCTGGAGACAACTACCTATACCTGCTGCATCAACGTTACAAAAGGCCGCTATTATTATACCTCTTATCACAACAGCGGCCTGACAGGGGTGGACTTGTACAGTGAGGATTTGGAAGGGGAAAGGCTTGTGTGCTACCCCATTGAGCAGAAGGCTGCTGTGAAATGGCAGAACAGGCGGTGAGAAAGCCGCAAAGGAAAGCCCCCGCCCAGGAGAGAGAGTTCTCCGGGACGGGGGTTTTGTCTGGAAGCAGGCTCTATCGGCTTTTTGAGGCAGCAAGGGAACGGCGGAGGGTAAAGAGCAGGAAGAGGCCGATGAGGAACAGGATGGCAAGGCTGATAACGCCGATGGAGTCCCGGCCTGTGGCCTGGGTGAAGGTAGCTACCAGCAGGGGGCCGATGACGGCGGCAAACTTCCCGAAAATATCGAAGAAGCCAAAATATTCGTTAGAACGCTCCGAGGGGATGAGCTTGCCGAAATAAGAGCGGGAAATGGCCTGGATGCCCCCTTGCACTGTGCCCACCAGGAAGGCCATGCACCAGAAAAGCACCAGGGACAGGGTGCGGGCGCCGTCGTCGCCGGGGTGCTGCTCAATATTGAAGCCCATGAAGAAACCCACCAGGGTGATGAAGAAATACACGCCCACCGCGCAGCTTAACAGGTTGATGGAGCCGATTTTCTCCGCCAGCCGGGCAAAGAGGATGGAGAAGGGCACCGCCACTATCTGGGTCATCAAGAGGGCCAGAATCATGCTGATGCTGTTCAGGCCCAGCTTGGTGCCATAGGAGGTGGAAACGGAGATAATGGTGTTCACCCCGTCAATATAGAAGAAATAGGCCACAAGGAAGAGGAAGATTTTTTTGTCCTGGAAAATCTCCTTTGCGGTGCGCCACAGGTTTGAAAAGGAGGAGCGCACCAGGTTTTTCTGCGGCTCAATATAGTGTACCTGCTTCACGTTTTTCAGCATGGGGATGCTGAACACCAGCCACCACAGGCTTGTGAGGATGATCACCAGCTTGAAGGCCAGCACGCTGTCCATGCCCATGACCATCAGCAGGATGATAGACAGCACAAAGGGGATGGTGCTGCCGCCGATATATCCCATGGCATAGCCCCAGGAGGACACCCTGTCCATGCGCTCTGGGGTGGTAACGTCGGTGAGGAAGGAGTCATAAAACAGGCAGGAACCGGAAAAGCCGATGTGGCTGAGGACATAGCCCGCAAGCAGAAGCTGATAGCTGTCCACAAAAGCGTTTGAGAGGGTGAATGCCACGCCGATAAACAGGAAGGCGGCAAAAAGCTTTTTCTTGTGGCCCTTGTGATCCGCCAGCGCCCCCAGCACCGGGGCCAGCACCGCCACCAGGAAGGTGGCTGCCGAGGTGCCGTAAGACCACAGCACCAGGTTGTCCGCGCCAGAAGCCTTGCAGACGGAGTTAAAGTAAATGGGGAAGATGACCGCCAGGATGTTGGTGGCGTAGACGGAGTTGGCCCAATCGTACAGGATCCAGCTTTTCTCCACCTTGGTAAACTTTTTGGTGGTTTTCATGGAGCAGCAGCCCCCTTTCATATCAATATAGTCATTATCTCATATTTTTGCGGATGATTCAATAGAATTTTGTCAATTTTTGCAAATAAACCCTAAGGGGCCTTTTTCATGGGGATATCCCATTGCCTTATTCCCTCACAAAAAAGGCTACGGCTCCTGGTAGCGAAGCCGCAGCCTTTCTGAACCCGGGATACAGGCCTTTACTCCGTGACGGACACCGCCACGCCGTTTACCTCCACCCCGTCCTCTGCCCGGATGAGTATGTATTTTTTCCCGTCTATCAGCCGGGTTTCCACCAGATGGGCAAAGTCCGCCTCCACCTTTATAAGGATGTTAGGCGTGCGCACCTGGGTTTCCTTCTGGTCAATCAGGTTTTTGGGGCTGACAGCCTGCTCCCCGAATTCCTCCTCGTACTGCTGGGCAAAGGCAGAAATTTTCTCCTCCTCCACCTCGCAGTCCCGCAGCACCTCCGACAGGACGCGCTTGGAGACTACCAGAGGCTCCGGGTCTTTCCGGGCCTTGTGGTTGTCCACCATTTCCCGCAGGCGGTCTGTCACCCCCTGCACCACGTCATAGCTGCATTGATCCCCCAGGGATTCCGCCAGCAGGGTGCGGAAGGTTTCCTGCTGGACGGCGGCGGGCATGGGCGGCTCCACCCGGAAAACAGAGTCGATAAACTCCGGGTGGTTCTCCTCCGCCCGCTTGGAGTAATACAGGGCGCTGTACAGGTTTGCGCAGCGGTCGTCAAAGGCGGGGAACAGGAAGCCCAGCTCCGGCGGGGACACCAGCCGCTCCACGCCACGGTTCTCAAACACGTTGTCCGGCACGTTATAGCTTAAAACGGGCTTTGTCTCTTTAATGGGGCAGATGCTGCACAGGATATAGGCATACACATCGTTGGAGCCGTCCGGCAGCATGCCGCCGTCCTTTGCCCGGTAAGGGATGTCATATTTGTCATAGGCCAGCAGAATCATATAAGGCGTGTCCAGGGCAAGGCTGCTGGTGATTTTTTCATAAAACGCAGTGGTAACTTCCTCATCCTTCAGCTCTGTCTCCCGCAGGGCCATAAGCAGCCGGTGCTCGTCGCTGTCCGCCACCTGCTGGGTGGTGAAAACGATATCCGTCAGATTTTTTCCCAGGCTGCCGGAAAGGGTGCGCTTCAGGGTGGAAAGCAGGTTCTCCACCTCCTCCTGGGGGGTGGAGGCCAGGGACTGGCCAAATTGGGAGGTGATTTCCCCCTTGGCGCTGACATAGCACCCGCGCACCTGGGTGATGCTGGTTTTTTCCGGATTAAAGCGGCGGCGGATTTCACCGATTTCTTTTTCGTTCATAGCGGATTCCTTTCTGTTCCTTCTTGAGATTTTCTTTCCTATTGTACCGCAATCAGGCCAAAAGTGCAAACATATTTTTGGAGCAGGAAAAGGGCCGCAGCCTGTCAAGGTGCTGCGGCCCTTTTCCGTAAGGGAGGAAATGTTCCTTGTTTGCTGTTAGGGCTTGTTTGAAAATAGAGGAAATGACGAATTTTTGGTCAGAAGTGGTCAGATTCCAGGATAAAACCGCAGGTCAACCTGCCGGTTGACGAGGATTTTTGACGTAGAAGATGGCCGCTTATGGGCAAAAAGACAATGTTTTCGATTTTTCAAACAAGCCCTATTTGTTCCCCGCTTTTTTGCCGGGATGGCAGAACCCGCTGTGGGGGCACCCGCCGCAGCCACAGGAGCATCCGCCTTTGCCCTGCTTCCAATTGTAAACGCACCTGGCTGCCACGGCTATAAAAACAGCCGCCACCAGTATGCCAATAATGATGGTTGGAAGATTCACTTGGAAAGCCTCCTTAACTTCTATGGGTTTATGGGACTGGGGTGGGAAAAGATTTGCGAAGTGATTAGCTGGAGCTAACTCTTGAGCTGCCTATAGTTTATCACAACTAACCACCTTTGTCAACCCTCTTTCCGCAAGGAAACCGGAAAAACAAAAGCCGGGGGAAGCCCCGGCTTTTGTGCGCGCATATGGCAAGCGCTTATTTTTCCCCATTTCCCAAGGAAAGGATCTGCTTGCCCGCAAACTGCATGAGCAGGAAAGCGGCCACGCAGGTGATAAGGATTTCAGGCAGCATGTAGGTGCCGTTATAGCAGGTGGAGTAGATAATGGCCAACTGGTTCCCTGTAAGGGAGCTGAGCCCGGGGAAGAAGGCCGCCACCAGTTCCTGCATGTAGCTTACCTCCATAAACTGCGCCCACAGCAGCCAGCCGGAAAGGATGGAGGCGATATAGCGGGCCAGCATGGCGATAAGGCAGCCCAGGGTGAAGGCCAGGGGATCGTTTTGGATCTTGTGCCGGAGAATGCCTGCCAGCCCCAGTACTGTGAAGGCCAGCAGGTAGTCCAGAAAAATGGAACCCGCCACAGTGGCGCCGGAAATGCCCTTTAAAGCGTCCAGGCCAAAGAGCAATTCTAAAACGCTGAAAACAAAGCCTGCCCCCAGCCCCCATTTTGTGCCGGCGCGGTAGGCAAAGAGCATGACTGGCAGCATGGAGCACAGGGTAATGCTGCCCCCATAGGGGAGGTCGAACACCTTGATAAAGGAAAGGGCTGTGCCAAGGGCCACCAGCACCCCGCCTGTTACAAGGTTCAGTGTGCGTGCAGAACGTGCGTTCATGATTCATCCCTCTTTCTGAAAAAAGCTCGGTGAAAAATGAAAATGCCACTTGGAAAAAATCCAAATGGCAGTGAAAAACATTCCCCCGGCGGGCAGCTTGCGCGCAAAACAGCCCTGCCCTTATGATGAAATGCTCCCTACGTCGGTATTATCCGCATCAGGTTCCTGCCAGAAGGCATAGGGTTTAAGCTCGAAGCTCCTCTCAGCTGCCTGCGCACACAGGCGGCACCCCTGTTTTCATTTTTCTGTATCCATTGTAAAGCTTTTGAGGGATTTTGTCAACCCGGAGATTTTTTTGGGGAGCGTCCATGGGCACAGCCTTCAGCAATAGAACTCCAGGGGATAAGAAGGGAAGCGCAGCTCCTCAAGCTGGTCGATGGTTACAAGCCCGGCAGGGGCCAGCAGCACGCTGGGAATGCGGTTGACAATGGTGGCGCAGGTGTGCTCCACTGTGGCAGGCTTCACCACGTGGAATTCCATGTCCGGCTCCCCGGTGATTTTCCAGTCGCACATGTCCCCATCCTCCGGGCCGTATACCTTGCCGATGCACTGGGTTTCTATAACAGGCCCCTGGAAGGTTTCTGTGGTAACTACCGCCGCCATGCCAATGCAGTTTCCTTTGGGGATGGTGGCGCCCATGGTTTCAGAATAGAGGTCGGCATCGTGGAAATAGGGCACGCACTTCTGAGTCTGGCTTTTGATTGTCAGGCCCAGTTTAGAGGCCAGGGCCTCGTTGGAGTTCCACACATAGGAAGGCTCCAGCACCTCCGGATGGGCTATCTGCTTTTCAAATTCCTCAGGGGTCAGCATAACCCCATGGGCCTTGGCCAGGGCCAGGCCATATTCCTCCACGTTATAGCTTACCGCCCCTTCTATCTTTTGGATGCTGTTGCAGCTTGCCGCCGCCAGCCCTACAAGGTTCACCCAGAAGGTGTCCTCCATGCCGCTGCCCACAAAGGTGCAGCCTGTTTCCTTTGCCAGCACGTCCAGGGCATTGGCCCGGGCCGGATCGGTAGTCCAGCAGTAGGTGGCCTCTTCGCAGGTGGTAATCACGTTAATTCCCCGGGAAAGGCATTTTACAAAGTGTTCATAGCAGTCGCTTACCAAGCTGAACAGGGTGACGATGGCAATATCCGGATCGCAGCTATCCAGCACGTGGTCGGCATCGCTGCTGATGAGCACGCCTGTTTTCACCCCCAGCCCGGCATAGTCTCCCACGTCCATGCCCACGATATCCGGATTTACGTCTATGGCCCCCATAATCTGCGCCCCATGCTCGTGGAGATACCGCAGGGTGTATTTGCTCATTTTGCCGCAGCCATACTGCACAACCTTTATCTTTTGCATAACAAAAGCCTCCTTGGATTTTTAGGCAACACCGCACAATTCACGACCGCCGTCTTAAGCGGCATCTCGCGGGCTATTTTTCCGTCATAGCGCGCAAAGCCTGCTTGACAAACGCCAGTTTGCCTGCGCAGCCTTTATGCCCCCTGACGAAAAAATCTCTTCCGCGGTATACCACTTAGAATTATGCGGTATTGCCTTTACCTTGTACAAAAAATGATGAGGAAGTGATGTGAATATCCTATACAGGCTGGCGGGAAGATATACCGGGCCTTTGAAAAAAATGGGCTGTAAGAGAAAAGTAAGCACTTTTCGTGAGATGGAAATTGACATTTGCCCCCGCCGCCAGTATACTGTTTTATAGAGGATTATCATAACTTTACTAGGGAGTTGACCTGCCATTGAAATGGTTTGAAGCGGCGGGCCTGCGTTTTGGCCAGGGCCTGCCTAAAATATGCGTGCCGTTAACAGAAAGCCGCCTGCCGGCCCTGCTGGAGGAGGCCGCTTTTGTGCGCGCCCTGCCTGCCGATCTGTATGAATGGCGGATGGACTGCTTTGAGGAGGACGTGGGCTTTGCCCTGTCCGCCCTGAAAAGCGCCCTTGCCCCCAGGCCCCTGCTGTGTACGGTGCGCACCCAGCAGGAAGGGGGAAAAATCCCCCTGGAAGGGGAGGCCTATGAGGAGTTCCTTCTGGCCCTGCTGGAGCGGGGGGGCTTCGGGCTTTTAGATATCGAGCTTTCCAAGGGCAGGGACCGGGCAAAGCGGCTGCTGGAAAAGGCGGCGGAAAAGGGCGTTGCCGCCGTTGTTTCCCGGCACGACTTTTCCGGCACCCCGCCGGAGGAGGAAATTGCCGGGACCCTTATGCAGATGCGGGAACTGGGGCCTTGCCTGCCCAAATATGCCGTAACCCCCCGGCGCCCGGAGGATGTGCTGGCCCTTTTGGGGGCCACCCTGCGGGCCAGCAGGGAAACAGGCCCGGTTATCACCATGGCCATGGGGCCGCTGGGGAAGGTAAGCCGGGTGTGCGGGCAGGCGTTTGGCTCCTGCGTGACCTTTGGGGCAGGGAAAAGCGCCTCTGCGCCAGGGCAGTTAGGGGCGGAGGATCTGCGGGCCATCCTGGAGGATCTCAGCCCGGAAGAGCCGGGGAAGGAGGAAGCGCTGTGAAAAATGATATTGATTCCATTTTGGAATCCATGTTCCGGGGCGGCAGGCTGCATTTTAAAAGCACCGGGGAGTTAAAGCACGCCAGGCCAGCCCCGCCTGTTCCCGATAAGGGGCAGCCCCCCCTGGAGGGCGCCCTCCAGGCCCAGCAGCAGGCCGGGCAGGCCCTGGGGGCAGTGGAACAGGTAAATGACGGGCTGTCACGTTCTTTGCAGGAGAGCATCGAAAGGCTGACCCAAGAAGCCAGGGCAGACATGGAAGGCCTTCAGCGCCGGCTGGAACAGGACGGGGTGGACAATCAAGAGAGGGCGGCAAACAGCGGATCCCCTGCGGACATGGACAAAGCCTTTGACATTGCCCGGCAGGAAACGGCCCGGCAGGTGCTGGGCCAGGAGAAATTTATAGAGGCCCTTGCCCTGGCGTTCAAGCGGCCCTTTGTGGCAGGGGCCGGGAAGGAGTCCCCCCTGTGCCGGGCGGCTGTGCTGGGCGGGACGGGCACCGGCAGGCACAGCGCCATTAAGGCTATGACCGCCTCCCTGGGCAGGCAGGGGGTGCTGAAAAGCCCCAAAACCGCGGCGCTGGACCTATCAGCCTACCATACCCCTGGCATGGAAAAGCTTTTTGTGCAGGATTTGTACGCGGCCCTGAAAGGCGGGGCAGCGGCCCTGCTGTTTGAAAACTATGAAAAGTGCCATCCCTCTGTGCTGTCCATGGCTTCCAGCCTGTTCCGGCAGGGGGAAGTGGCCCTGCCCGGGCGGTATGTGGAGCAGAAGGGGATTTTGGCAGACATCGGCACAGCCCTGGCCCCCGGCGCGGTTTCCACCCTTTCCGCAGGGGGGAAATACCTGTTTTTGGTGGCGGGCAAAAGCGAGGCCGGGCTGGGGGACGCCTTTGGCGCGCCCTTCCTCTCGGCCCTGGACGACGTGCTGTATACAGAGGACTTCACCCGGGAGGCCCTGGGGCAGATAGCGCAAAACGCCCTTCTGGAGCTGCGGAGCCGGGCGGAGAAGCAGCTTTCCCTTGCCCTGTCCTTTGGGGAGGCGGAGAAAGAGGCCCTGGCAGGGGTATACACCCCGGCCCAGGGCGCGGGGGCCATTGACAATGAGGCCCAGCGGCTCTATAAGGCCTATAGTGAAGAAAAGCTGCGCAAGTCCATCACTGGCCCCTGGCAGGGGCGGCTTGCGGCTAAGGACGGGGCTTTAAGCGCGTTTTATACCTGGGAGGGCGGGGAAACAGAGGTGCGCCTGCCCGGCACAGAGGGCCTGGGGGTGCAGCAGGCGGCTTTGGAGCAGGTGAAAAAGGAGCTGGAGGAAATTGTGGGCCTTGGCCCTGTGAAGGACTATATCCTCTCCCTGGAGGACAACTTCAAAATCCAGCAGATGCGCAAGGCCCGGGGCCTGAAGGCGGACTCCCCTTCCATGCACATGATTTTCACCGGGAACCCCGGCACCGGCAAAACCACCATGGCCCGGATTGTGGCCCGGTATTTAAAGGCCATCGGCCTGCTTTCCGGCGGGCAGCTTGTGGAGGTGGCCCGGGCGGATCTGGTGGGCCAGTATGTGGGGCACACCGCCCCCCTGACCCAAAAGGCCATACAGGCTGCCCTGGGAGGCGTGCTGTTCATTGACGAGGCTTACGCCCTTTACAGGGGCAAGGACGACAGCTTTGGCCTGGAGGCCATTGACGCCTTAGTAAAGGGCATGGAGGACAACCGGGAAAGCCTGGTGGTCATCCTGGCAGGGTATTCCCGGGAGATGGAGGAGTTTTTAACGGCAAACTCCGGCCTGCGCTCCCGGTTCCCCCATATCATTGAGTTCCCCGATTACAGCCCGGAGGAGCTGTGGGAGATTACCCAGGGCATTGTGAACGGGAAGGGATACCGGATGGACGAAGCCTGCAAGGCGCCGCTGCTCCAGTATTTTGAAAGGATGGGGCAGAACGGGGAACGGGACAAAGGCAACGGGCGCATGGCCCGGAACAAGGTGGAGCAGGCGGTTATTGCCTGTTCCCGCCGGAACATGAAGGAGCCGGAGGAAAAGCGGGATCTGGAACTGCTCCTGCCGGAAGATTTCGATTTGGAATAGCATAAGGAAAACGGGCGGGGCAAAGCTTCCGGCCCGTTTTTTGCAGGGAAAACATGCTGCGCGGCGGAAAATATACAAAAAGTTTCCAAAATGAACGTGCCCCGCCAACTATTGCATATTGCACTTTCGACAGTTTTCCTGTATAATATACGATATACTGCATACTGCGAAAATTGGGGCATTTTGCGGCCCCGCAGGACGGGGCAAGGCAATTTGCCATATCTGGCTGCAAGAGGAGGGTGTCCTGTGCTCTCAATTTTTGACTGGTTTGGCTACAGGCTGACCATGGAGGAGCGTTACCGCCTGATTAAAAAGGCGGGCTTTTCCGGGGTAATGATATTGTGGGGGCACCGGCTGGGCCGGGGGATGGATTTCCGCCTGGCCCCGGAAATCGCCCGGGACGCGGGCCTTTTTGTGGAAAACCTCCATGCGCCCACAGAGCTGCAGCATGCCTTGTGGGAGGAGGGCCTTTCCGGGGAGGAAGCGGCGGAATGCTATCTGTCCTGCCTGGAGGACTGCAAGGCGGCAGAGGTGCCCGCCATGGTGCTGCACCTGCCCGGGGATGACTTTGCCCCCACAGAGCAGGGCCTTAAAAGGCTTTGGCGCTTGGTGGAGCGGGCGGAGCGGCTGGAGGTGAACGTGGCCCTGGAAAACCTGCAGAACCTGAAAAACCTTGCCTGGGCCTTCCAGCAGATAGATTCCCCCCGGCTAGGGCTGTGCTATGACTGCTGCCACCATTATAATGACGCGCCGGAGGAGGACTTGCTGGGAATGTACGGCGCCAGGCTGATGGCCCTGCATTTGCACGACAACGGCGGCGCCAGCCGGAGCTGCTGCATTCAGCACCGCCTGCCCTTTGACGGGGACGTCCCCTGGGCCAGGGTGATGCAGGCCATCGCCGCCACAGGCTATAAGGGCGTTACCGCCCTGGAGCCTATGTATTGGGATTATCAGGAGCTGCCGCCGGACGTTTTCCTGTACAGGGCCTTTGAAAAGGCCAAGCACCTGGACAGCCTGCGGGGGCGGTAAATTCCCTGCGCAATTGGGGAAAGGAGGCACGCGCAATATGGGAGATACAGGCAGAAAAACTTTGTTCCTGGGGGCCACAGCCCTGCTGGTGGTGGTGATTATCGTTATTTCCGCTGTGATGCTGGCCCGGGGGCCGCGCACCAGCTCGGTGGAGCTTTTGGAAAAGGACGGGAACACCGCCAAAGTGAACGATATGTACGAGGGGGACATGACTATCCCCTATTATGATATCCGCACAAGCAACTACAACCCGGAGGACTTCGAGGAGAAAAACGGCGTGGTCACCTACGCGGGGGACTCCTTTGTGGGCATTAACGTCAGCCAGAAGGCCGGAGAAATAGACTGGAACGCTGTGGCGGAAAGCGGCGTGGAATTTGCCATGATCCGGGTGGGATACCGGGGCAATGACAAGGGCCGCATCTCCCTGGACAGTAACTTCGAGGCGAACATTACAGGGGCCACAGAGGCAGGCCTGCCTGTGGGGGTATATTTCTATTCCAAGGCCGTTACAGACACGGAGGCTGAGGAGGAGGCAAATTTTGTGCTGGAGCAAATCCGCCCCTACCAGATGACCTACCCGGTGGCAATCTTTTGGGAATATGACCGCAAGGACAGCGGGGAGGTGGACGAGAAATCCCGCACCGTGCGCTGCAACGGCGACCAGGTGACAGGATTCATCCAGACCTTTTTAAAGAAAATCAAGACTGTAGGCTATAAAACCGCTTTTTACGCGGACAAGAAAATGGGGTATGAAAGCCTGGATTTGTCCCGGCTGACAGATCACGACATGTGGTACGCGGAGTACCAGCCGGCCCCCAGCTTCTATTACGACTATAAAATGTGGCAGTATACCAAAGACGGGGAGGTGCCCGGCATCAGCAAGCCGGTACCCATCACCATCAGCCTGAAGGAATATAAGCCCTGAAGGACTAAAACTTGCAAACAGAAAGGAACGCTTATGGCAACACAAAAAAGACGGCCCCCCTCCCGGCGCGCCGTCCTGCTGAGAAAATACCGGAAGTGGCTGCTTCCCGCGGCCTGCGCCCTGGTGGCCCTGCTGATTATCGGGCTTTCCCTCTTTTACATCCTCCGCTTTGCCGAGCCGGAACCAGAGCCGCCCGCCTCCTCCCTCATCCCGGAGAACATGCTCCAGGTGGAGGATATCTATGAGGGCACCCGGCTTATCCCCAAGTTTGACCTGCCGGTGTGCCAGTATGAAAGGGAAAAGTTCAACGACGTGGGCCGCTTTGTCCGGTATGAGGACGGCAAGGCCCTGATGGGCATCGACGTTTCCGAGTTCCAAGGGGATATTGACTGGGCACAGGTGAAAGCTTCCGAGCAGGTGGATTTTGTGATCATCCGCCTGGGATACCGGGGCATGACCCAGGGCCTGCTGGTGACGGACGAGTGCTTTGAGAAAAACTACCAGGGGGCTGTGGACGCGGGCCTGCCCGTAGGGGTTTATTTCTTCTCCCAAGCCATTACGGAAGCCGAGGCTGAGGCCGAGGCGGACTATGCCCTTTCTGTGCTGGACGGGCGCGGCCTTGATTACCCCATTGCCTTTGACTGGGAGCCGCCTGTTCCCGGGGAAAACCTGCCTGCCGAGGATCTCAGGGCTTATAACGCGCAAGGGGCCGATGTGGCCCGCTTTGGCGCGGCCTTCTGCAAGCGGGTGGAGGAAGGGGGCTATAAGCCCTGCTTTTACTCCAACAAAAACATGATCTATAAATTTTTCGATATGGACGCTGTAAAGGACTATCCCATCTGGCTGGCAGAGTATCAAAGGGAGCCAAGCCTGTATTACAATTTCCGCATGTGGCAGTATTCCGACCAGGGCACCATCCCGGGCATCAGCACTACAGTGGATTTAAACATCTGCTTTGAGCCGTACTAACGTATGGAGGAGGAAACCCCCGGCACCGCGCCGGGGGTTTCCTGTATGAACGGCTGTGCCCTGCCTGAAAAGATTAGTGTGAAAAATGCAGAGAAGGGAACGATACCGGGCACAAAAGGCTGAACTTTCATCTCTTTTTGTGCGTATTCTGGTTCGCATGGCGATTTTCATGTTTTTTCCAAAAAGACTTGTAACGAAAAGGCTTTTTGCCGGTCTAAAAGACAAAGGGGGCGGGGAAGATGAAGGAGTTTGACCAGGTGTATACCGAATATTTTGAAGCGGTATACGGCTGCATTCTGAAGCTGAGCCACGATCCGGATTTGGCGGAGGAGGCCACTCAGGAGGCCTTCTTTAAGGCCCTGCGGAAAATCGGCAGCTTCCGGGGAGAGTGCAGTATGGGGGCATGGCTGTGCCAGATTGCCAAAAACACCTATTTCTCCCTGCTGGAAAAGCACAGGCGCACCAAGGCCCTGCCGGAGGACGCCCCCGACCCCTTTGATATGGAAAGCCGCTTTGCCGACAAGGAGCAGGCCCTGGCCATCCACCGGGTGCTCCACACCCTGGAGGAGCCGTACCGGGAGGTGTTCTGGCTGCGGGCGCTGGGAGAACTGCCCTTTGCCCAGATAGCCGCCCTGTTCGGCAAAACGGAGAGCTGGGCCAGGGTGACCTACCATCGGGCGAAACTGAAAATAAAGGAGGAATTATCGTGAAACTGCCCTGTTCCATTATACGGGATCTGCTGCCCCTGTACCACGACAGCGTGTGCGCCCCGAAAACCGCCGCCGCCGTGGAGGAGCACCTTGCAGGCTGCGAGCCCTGCCAGGAGGTTTATCACAATTTGCAGGATGAAAAAAAACTGGCCCTTGTGCCATTGGCCCCGCCCCCCGGCGTTTCCGCCTTGCAGCGGGTGAAACGGCGGATCCGCATGAAATATATGCTGGTTGCCCTGTCCGTCCTGCTGGTGGTGGGAGGGGCGGCTGCCGGGGTGATGGTGTTGCTGAACGTTATCACGGTGGATTTCCCTGTTGACGACTTGCTGGACGTGCAGTTTACCACGGAATGGGGGGACGGTACGCCCATTGACAGCGCACTGCGGCTGACCTTTTCCGAGGATTCCCCCCAGGTGGGGCTGAACTGCAAGGCCGTTCCCCTAGACGAGAGCCGGGAGGATACAGAGTGGGCGCTTTTAATAAGCCGGCGGGCGACCTTGGGGCATATGCTGCTGGCAAAGCTGCATTTGATGGACTATCGGAACTCGGGGCCGAATTTATACTACCTGGATCTGGACTGGACATTTTATGCGCCGTATGCCTCCTTTTATGGCATAGATCCGCCAAAGGAAGAATGGGGAAATTTTATTTCCAAGGCGTACTATTTCGAGGATTACGACATGATGAACCATGTAAGCTTCGGGCTGCCGCCGGAAGAAATCAAACAGGCTGTGCAGGATTATGGCACGCTGGTATGGGAGCGGGACAAAGACCCTGCGGCAAAGTGAAGAAGGCCCTTCGGGGCCTTTTTTCTTTGTTTTTTTCTTGTCTCTTTTTCCCAAAGAACCGGGATTTTCCGGCTTGCATTTTGGAGGAGAATCCAGTATAATATCCCATATAGTATGATACCGTTCCGCAGGACTAGAAAGGGGGCAGAGGTATGCTGCAAGGGATTGCCGCTTCGGACGGCATTGGTTTAGGCAGGGTAATGCTTTTGGAGGAACACAGCCTTGTTTACAGCGACCTGCCCCCGGCAGACCCCAAGGCGGAGCTGCTGCGCTTCCAGGGGGCCATGGAAACCTTTTGCAAGAATACGGCAAAGCAGGCGGAGCTGCTGCGCCGATCTGCCGGGCACAAGGAGGCCCAGATCCTCTCCTCCCACATCCAGATGGTTTCCGACCCCTATTTCCAAGGGGAGATTGAAAAGCGCATTGCAGAGGGCCAGCGGGCCGAGGCGGCGCTGGATCAAATCTGCCAGCTCTTTATCGCCATGTTCTTAGCTTCCGGGGACGATATGACCCAGCAGCGGGCCGCAGATATCCGGGACATCCGCACAGCGCTGCTGTGCGTGCTGCTGGGCCTGAAGGAAATTGAGGTGACAAAGGCCCCCAAGGGCACAGTGCTGGTGGCAAAGGAGATTTCCCCTTCTGTGGCGGCGGGGATTAACCCGAAAAACATTGTGGGCATTGTAACGGAAATCGGCGGCAGGACTTCCCACTCCGCCATTCTGGCCCGGGCCTTGCAGGTGCCGGCTGTGCTGGGCCTGCCCGGATCCACCACCCTTTTAAAGCCCGGCTCCTTTGTCATTGTGGACGGCACCGAAGGCCAGGTAATCCCTGAGCCGGACGGGGAAGTGGTGCAGGCATACCGCCAGCGTCGGGCGCGGTTTTTGCGGCGCAGGCGGCAGCTTAACAAGCTCCGGGGCGCGCCCACCCAAACAGCCAGCGGGGAAACCTACGGGCTTTACTGCAATATCAGCAAGCCCGAGGACGCGGAGAAGGTGCTGGAGGAGGACGGCGAAGGCGTGGGCCTTTTCCGCACGGAATTTCTCTTTATGGACAGGGAAAGGCTTCCCGGGGAGGAAGAGCAGTTTGCCGCCTATAAGCGGGCGGCGGCAGTCCTGGGGGACAGGCCCCTGACCATCCGCACCCTGGATTTAGGCGGGGACAAGGCCCTGCCTTACCTGAACATGCCCAAGGAGGAAAACCCCTTTTTGGGCCTGCGGGGCATCCGGTACTGCCTGCAGCACCCGGAAATTTTATACACCCAGCTCCGGGCCGTCCTCCGGGCCAGCGCCTGGGGGAATGTGCGGCTGATGTTCCCTCTCATCTCCACCCCGGAGGAGCTTTGGGCAGGCCGCGCCCTGCTGGAAAAGGCTAAAGTGGAGCTGACTGCCCAGGGCATGGCCTTTGACCCCCACATTCCTGTGGGCATTATGGTGGAAACCCCGTCTGCCGCCCTTTTGGCGGATGTGCTGGCCCGGGACGCGGACTTTTTCAGCATCGGCACCAACGACCTGACCGGCTACATGCTGGCCTGCGACCGGAACAATCCCCAGATTTCCGGCATGTTTTCTTCCCTCCAGCCCTGTGTCCTGCGGACTATACGGCACATTGTCCAGCAGGCGCACGCCCATCATATCCCGGTGGGCATGTGCGGCGAAGCCGCCGCCGACGCCCTGATGGCCCCCCTGCTGCTGGCTTTCGGCCTGACAGATTTCAGCGTGGCCCCAGCCTCTGTCCTGACAGTGCGCAATTTTATTTCCCACTGGTCTTTGGCGGAAGCCCGCCTTGCGGCAGAAGCGGTGATGGCCATGGACACTGAGGAGGAAATCAGCCGCTATCTGCGCCAGCGCCCGGAAACCCAGCCCCTGTAAACACAGGTTGCTCTTCCGGAACAGGCATGGAGGGAAAAAGCCTGCTGCCCGTTCAGGAACCGCCCGGCGCGGCGTTGCGGCAGCGCCGGGTTTTGCATGTGGAGAAATTCTAGAAAATTTTCAGGAATAACCTGTTGCCTTATTTCTGCTCTCTGCTGTCTAAATCAGGTATACAGCAGGCGGCGGGGCTTTGTCCCTACGGGAAAGCGGCTTGACTTTCCCCGGGATTTTGTGCTATTATAAATTCGCGTACTATATTCTGCTTTTTTCTGGTTTCCCCTGCAGAATCCGGCGGTATTCCCGCCGGCCTTGCCTGTAACTATACGCAAGGAGAAACGGCCTATAAACGGAGGATAAACGCTTTGCTGGCAGAAGGGGAGCCTTCCGGAAAACCGGAGGGCGGCCCGGGCGGCAGGAAAGGTTTTGGGATAAATTTTATCAAAGCTGGGAGCAGGCCCTTTCTGGCGCCGCCCTCTAGCCGGAAAGGAATGGAATGTTTATGAAAAAGCTTATGGTATGGATGCTGGCGGCTCTGCTGGCCCTGGCCCTGTGCGCCTGCGGCGGCAAAGACGAGGCGGAAAGCTCTTCTGCTTCGCCCAGCCCCAGCCCTAGTGCCAGCCCCAGCCCCAAGGCAAGCCCCTCTGTAAAGCCCAAGGCCAGCAAAAGGCCAAAGGCAAGCCCCAAGGCCAGCAAGAAGCCTTCCTCTTCGTCCCGGCAGGAGAAGGAGGAAGAAAAATCCTCTTCTGAGGAGAGCAGCGAGAGCAGCCAGCGCCCCAGCCAGGGCGTGGAAGGCACCCCTCCTCCCGGCGCGATAATTGAGCCGGCGGATACCCCCGCCCCGGACTTTACGCCGGAACCTCCTCCTGAGTCCACCCCGGAACCGATTCCTTCGCCGCCGGACATTTCCTCTTATATTGGCGGTAGCCTGGGGGCCTTTACCAGCGTGTATGGCGTCCCCACCAGCAGTTCCTATACCAGCAGCAGTATGGGCACCGGCGAGGACGGTATTTTGGCCATAGGCGGCTATACAGTGTATACTTACCGGGATGAAACTGGCTATGAGTATATAGTGGATATTGGCTGAGGCCGGAAGATTTTGAAACAGCAGAACCCTTTGAAATGGGCAGGGCTTGGCCCTGCCCATTCTTAAATTGCATTCAGGGATTTGGCATTTCCCGGGAAAGAGAGCGGAGACGGCAGAGGGAGGAGTGCGTATGGAAACAGTAGAAATGCGGGTGGTGGCCCGGGCGCGCAGCGGCTTCTCTGTAAAATTCGGAATTCCCCGGCAGAGCGGGCTGGTGGAGGCCCTGCGGGCGCAAATCGTTTTTGAGCCGGAGTTCCGCTCTCCCGAGGCCCTCCGGGGACTGGAGGGCTTTTCCCATCTGTGGCTGCTGTGGGAGTTTTCCGCAAACCGCCGGGAAAGCTGGTCGCCTACCGTGCGCCCGCCCCGGCTGGGAGGCAACCAGCGGGTGGGGGTGTTTGCAAGCAGATCCCCCTTCCGGCCCAGCCCCATTGGCATGTCCTGCGTGACCCTGGAGGGCATCGATCTTTACACCCCGGAAGGCCCTGTCCTCACAGTGGGCGGCGGGGATCTGCTGGACGGCACGCCCATTCTGGACATCAAGCCCTATGTGCCCCTTTCCGACTGCCGGCCCCAGGCCAGAGGGGGCTTTTCCGACGATCACCGGGCAGACAGGCTTTCTGTGGACTTTCCCCCGGCGCTGCTTGCAAAGGTGCCGGAGGAGCTGCGGGAAGCCCTTTGGGGCATTTTAGAGGGGGATCCCCGCCCTGGCTATCATAATGACCCGGAACGGGTGTATGGCCTGCCTTTTTCCGGCCTGGAGGTGAAGTTTGCCGTGGCGGAAGGGGTGCTGCAGGTGAGGGCGGTGGAACAGGAATAGACTGCAGAAAAAGGATGCCGCAAGCGCTTTTGCTTGCGGCGTTTCTGCTTTCGCAGGGGGATTCAGCTCAAAGGGTTTGAGAATCCGCCGCTGGGTTATAATAGAGATCGCATATCTCTTTTGAACTACCTTAACTGACAGGCTTCGGGGCAAAAATGTGCTATAGTTAACGCAGCTCAAAAGAGGCAGCAGCTTTTTTGAACCAGTGGCGATGCCGCATGTTTGGAAAGTGGGCTATACCGGTTTTCAAGTGCGTTTACTATAGGACAAAAGGGGCTTTGCCTGCGGGGAGGGGAGAGCCGCTGCCTGGATTTAGCAGCTATATTGGGAAATGGAGACAAAGTTTTCAGAAAACTACACCAAGTTTTTAATCAAATTACTAAAAACTACTTGAAATTTTTCCAAAATATGATATGATAGTACCAAACAACCCGGTGATACCGGAATAAGGAGTATGGCGCAATGGATAGTGATAAGCTTACAGCCCCTGATAAACTGAAAATACAAGAGGAAAATCTTCCCCTTTACCTGTTCCGCGGCGGGAAAAACCGCCGCGCCTATGAGTATATGGGCCTGCACAAGTCTGTGAAGGACGGCAAGCCCTGCATGGTGGCCCGGGTTTGGGCGCCTAACGCCAAAGCTGTGTCTTTAGTGGGAAATTTCTGTAATTGGGATGCTGCCAAATACCCCCTGCAGCGCCTGGACGACGGAGTGTGGGAGGGCTATACAGACTTTGAGTTTGCTCCCTATGAGCTGTATAAATTTTATATCAAAACAGCAGGGGGAGAGGATGCCTACAAGGCAGACCCCTATGCCAGCCACTGCGAAACGCGGCCCGGCACGGCCTCCCGGTGGTATGACCTGGAGGGGTATCAGTGGCACGATAAGTCCTGGTATGACCAGAAGGCCCGAAGCCCCCACTATAACCAGCCAGTGAATATCTATGAGGTGCATGCCGGATCCTGGCGCAAATATGCGGATGGCAGCGTGTTCTCCTATGAAAAGCTGGGGGATGAGCTGATTCCCTATGTGCGGGATATGGGCTTCACCCATATTGAGTTCATGCCCCTGACGGAATACCCGTATGACGGCTCCTGGGGCTACCAGGTGATGGGATATTTTGCCCCCACCTCCCGGTATGGCACACCCCATGACTTTATGCGCTTTGTAGACCGCTGCCACGAGGCGGGCATCGGCGTGATTATGGACTGGGTGCCCGGGCACTTCCCCCGGGACGCGGCTGGCCTTGCCAAATTCGACGGCACCCCCTGCTATGAATATGCCGATCCCAGGAAGGGCGAGCACAAGGAGTGGGGCACCCTGGTGTTCGACTATGGCAGGCCTGAGGTCATAAGCTTCCTCATTTCCAGCGCTGTGTTCTGGCTGAAGGAATACCACATAGACGGCCTGCGTGTGGACGCGGTGGCCTCTATGCTGTATCTGGACTACAACCGGCGGGATGGGGAGTGGGTGCCCAACAAGGACGGCGGCAAGGAAAACCTGGAGGCCATCGCTTTCCTCCAGGCCCTGAATGAAGCTGTGTTTGCCGAGATACCCGACCCCATGATGATTGCGGAGGAATCCACCTCCTGGCCCATGGTGTCAAAGCCCGCCTACCTGGGGGGCCTGGGCTTCAACTACAAGTGGAACATGGGCTGGATGAACGACATGCTCCGGTATATGTCCATGGATCCCCTGTTCAGAAGCGGCAACCACAATTCCCTGACCTTTTCCTTCTTCTATGCCTTTTCTGAGAACTTTGTGCTGCCCATCTCCCACGACGAGGTGGTGTACGGCAAAGGTTCCCTTATCAATAAGATGCCCGGGGACGATGAGATGAAGGCCGCCGGAATGCGGTGCTTTGTCAGCTACATGATGGCCCATCCTGGGAAGAAATTACAGTTTATGGGGACAGAGTTTGCCCAGAAAAACGAGTGGAATTTTGAAAAGGAGCTGGAGTGGGGCCTGCTCCAGTATAAGGAGCACCAGGATGCCCAGAGGTTCTTTAAAGCTGTGAACCACTTCTATCTCAGCCGCCCGGAGCTGTGGGAAATCGACTTCTCCTGGGAAGGCTTTGAATGGATATCCAATGACGACTACCAACAGAGCGTTATTGCCTTCCGCCGCAAGGCAAAGGACGGCAAGGAGCTGGTGGCTGTGTGCAACTTTGTGCCGGTGCAGCGGGAGAACTACTGCATAGGCGTGCCCTTCCGGGGCGTGTGGGCCGAGGTGTTCTCCTCTGACGCCAAGGAGTTTGGCGGGGAGGGCGTGACAAACGGCAGGAAAATCAAAACTGTGGACGAGCCTATGCATGGCTGCCAGCAGAGCGTAAGCCTGACCCTGCCGGGAAATTCCGTGTTCTTCCTGGAGTGCGTGGAGAAAATCCCCAAAAAAGAAAGGCCCGCGGCATTGCCCGTCCCCCAAAAGCCAGAGGCAAAGCAGGCGCCCAAGCCACGGGCGGCGGGGGTGCAGGCCCCCTGATAGGGGACTGCTGCGGTCAGGCAAAGCGCATGTTTTTTACCGTTTTGGAAACAGGGCTTTTTATACAGGCAATAAATAAAATATATGATTTAGGAGGACAAAGAAATGTTACCCAAACAAGAGGTTGTGGCCATGCTGCTTGCAGGCGGCCAGGGCAGCCGGCTGGGGGTGCTGACGAAGGATATCGCCAAGCCCGCCGTGCCTTTCGGAGGGAAATACCGCATCATCGACTTCCCGCTGTCAAACTGCGTCAATTCCGGCATTGAGACGGTAGGCGTGCTTACCCAGTACCAGCCCCTGGAGCTGAATGAATACATCGGCAGCGGGCAGCCTTGGGATCTGGACAGCATGAACGCCGGCGTACATGTGCTCTCTCCCTATGAAAAGCGGAAAAAGACCGACTGGTATAAGGGCACTGCCAATGCCATCACCCAGAATATCCCTTTTATCGAGCGGTATAACCCGGATTATGTGGTGGTGCTCTCCGGCGACCATATCTATAAGATGGACTATTCCAAGATGATTTCCTTCCATAAGGAAAAGGGCGCGGCAGTGACAATTGCCGTACAGCCTGTGCCCATGGAAGAGGCCAGCCGTTTCGGCATCCTCAACACCAATGAGGACGATTCCATCTATGAGTTTGACGAGAAGCCCAAGAAGCCCAAGTCTGACTTAGCCAATATGGGCATTTATGTGTTCACCTGGGAGAAGCTGCGCAAGTTCCTCCTGGCTGACGATGAGGATCCCAAAAGCTCCAATGACTTTGGCAAGAACGTGCTGCCCGCCATGCTGAACGCTGGCGAGAAGATGTTTGCCTATCGGTTTGAGGGCTACTGGAAGGATGTGGGCACCATTGACAGCCTGTGGGAGTCCAACATGGATCTGCTGGATCCCAACGTGCCCCTGGATTTAAGCGACGCCGACTGGCGCATCTATTCCCGCAACCCGGTTATGCCTCCTCACTATGTGGCAAAGGGCGCCCATGTGCAGAACTCCCTAATTGCAGAGGGCTGCAACGTGTACGGGCAGCTGGAGTTCTCTGTGTTGTTCGCAGGGGTGTACGTAGCCCCCGGCGCTGTGGTGACGGATTCCATCGTCATGCCCGGCGCAAGGATAGAGGAGGGCGCCCATGTGCAGTATGCCATTGTGGCGGAAAATGCTGTGATAGGCCCTAACTCTGTTGTAGGCAAGCGGCCCGAGGAAGTGGAAAACAAGGACGAGTGGGGCGTGGCTGTAGTAGGCCCGGACTGCAAGCTGCCCGCAGGCAGCGTGGTGCCCCCCAAGGCTATGATCGATGCTGAGGAGGTGGAGAAATAATGCGCGGCAATGAAGTTATTGGCATCCTTTTTGCCTATGTGCATGAGGAGCGTGTGCGGGAGCTGACCCAGAACCGGGTGATGGCTTCCATCCCCTTTGGCGGGCGCTACCGCCTGGTAGACTTCCCTTTGTCCAACATGGTAAACTCCGGTATGAACAAGGTGGGCGTCATTACAGAAGAAAATTACCAGTCTTTGATGGATCATTTAGGCTCCGGCAAGGCGTGGAACCTTTCCCGCAAAAGCGAGGGCCTGTATATGCTGCCTCCCTTTGGGGCAGACACCCGGCGCACAGACGGGAAAATTGAGTCTTTGGCCTCTATCATGCGTTTCCTGCAGAATTCCCACGAGGAATATGTGCTTTTGTCCGACTGCGACACGGTTATGAATATTGATTACCGGGATGTGTTCAAGTTCCACACCGAGAAGCAGGCAGATATTACGGTGATTTACCGCCATGGCATGTCCCCTGACACCGACAAGAATGTGGTGTACACAGTGGATCCCGAAGGCGTGGTGCGGGATATGCTCATTAAGCGGGGCAGCGATGCCGACTGCAATTACGCGGTGGGTATGCGCCTGATGAAGCGCGACTTGCTTATCAACCTGGTGCAGGACTGCATGAGCCGGAACCTCTCCGACTTTGACAGGGATTTAATGCAGCGCAACCTGGGGGATCTGCGTATCTGCGGCTATGAGTACACAGGCGCCGCCTATACCATTACCTCCTTCAGCAGCTATTTCAACGCCAACATGGCCCTGATGGATCCCAAGGTGCGCAGCTCCCTGTTTATCCCTGACCACCCCATCTATACGAAAGTGCGTGACGAAATGCCCGCCCGCTACGGCTTAGGCTCCTCTGCCAGCAATTCCATTATTGCGGACGGCTGCATTATTGACGGCGAGGTGGAGAACTGCATTCTCTTCAGGGGTGTGAAGGTGAAGAAGGGCGCGAAGCTGAAGAACTGTGTGATTATGCAGAACTGCGTCATCGGCGAGAACACCAAGCTTGACTATGTGGTGGCGGACAAGAACGTGACCTTTGCTGACAACCGCACCATGGCTGGCTACCAGACATATCCCGTCTATGTGGCCAAGGGCGGGCAGGTATAATCCTGCTCTCTCCCAGCGGGCAAAGACTTTTTACCAATTGACGTAAGAAAGGAAGATTTCCGTATGAAGGTTCTGTTTTGCGCCAGTGAAGCCCTCCCGTTTTCCGCGTCCGGCGGTTTGGCTGATGTAGCCGGATCCCTGCCCCAGGCTTTGCGGCAGAGGCTGATTGGCTGCCGTGTGGTAACGCCTCTGTATGACTGCGTCCCCCAGGAGCTGCGGGACAACATGAAGTTTATCACCAGCATCAGCGTGCCGGTGGCTTGGCGGCGGCAGTACTGCGGCATTTTCGAGGCCAAGATTAACAATGTAATTTATTATCTCATTGATAACCAGTATTACTTTAAGCGCAACAGCCTCTACGGGCATTTTGATGACGCGGAGCGCTTTGCCTTCTTCTCCCGGGCCATCCTGGAGATGCTGCCCTATGTAGATTTCAAGCCGGACATCATCCAGGCCAACGACTGGGAAACCGGCTTGGTGCCTGTTTACTATCGGCTGTTCTATGCCAACAACGAGTGGTATTCCGGCATAAAAACCTTGTTTACCATTCACAACATCCAGTATCAGGGCCAGTATGGCAAGGAAATCCTGGAGGACGTGTTTGGCATACCGAATTATGAGAGCCAGCTTTTGGAGTTTAACAAGGACGTGAACCTGATGAAGGGCGCTATCGAGTGCTCCAACTGGGTGTCCACTGTAAGCCCCTCTTATGCCCAGGAGATTTTGGATCCCTGGTTTGCCCATAAGCTGGATCCCATCCTGCGGGAGCGTTCCTGGAAGCTTTCCGGCATTTTGAACGGCATTGACACTGTAAACTATGATCCGGAGACAGATCCGGCCCTCTTTGCGAATTACAGCCAGAAGGATAAGAAAAATAAGGCTGTGAACAAGGAAAAGCTGCAGGAACGGCTGTGTATCAATGTAGATCCGGACGTGCCCCTCATTGGCATGGTCACCCGGCTGGTGTCCCACAAGGGCTTGGATCTGGTGAAAGATGCTGTGGACAATATTATGGAGTATTCCAATGCGCAAATCGTAATTTTGGGCAGCGGTGATTTAGAATATGAAAACTACTTCAAGTGGATGCAGGAGAAGTATCCCGGCAGGTTTGTGCTGTGCTTGGGCTTCGTGCCGGAGCTGTCCCGGAAGATTTACGCGGCCTCTGACATTTTCCTCATGCCCAGCAAGAGTGAGCCTTGCGGCCTCTCCCAGATGATAGCCCTGCGGTATGGCTCTATCCCTGTAGTGCGGGAAACCGGCGGCTTGAAAGACTCCATCGCTGACAGCGGGGATGGAAAGGGCAACGGCTTCACCTTCCTCACCTATAATGCCGGGGATATGCTCAATTCCCTGCACAGGGCCATTTATGCATACAACTCCGACAAGGAGGGCTGGGGTGTTCTGGTAGACCGGGCTATGGGCTGCGACAACAGTTGGGGCAAGTCTGCTGGAGAATACATCCGCCTGTATAAGGAAATTTTGAAAAACTAAGCGTATACCAGATCCCCTTTATTTTGCCGGGAAAGCTGTAAAAAGCTTTCCCGGCTCTTTTTTTCTTGGGCAGTGCTGTGTAACGGAAAATTCCGGCCGCATATATACGCCGTGGAATGCTGCACACCCTGTCCCACCCCATTTCCAAAATGTCAAGATGAATTATGATATCTGCCTTAGAAACGTAGGTTGTAATATTAAATGCGAAAGAACACGAAGCCCCCAAAGCGGGGCGGGACAGTTCTTCCGCATTTATTTTTTTTATACCATGAAGCGCGGAAAATGTCAATAAGAGAGGTGAAAGCATGGCGGGGAAGTATAAATACCTGACGTTTGAGGATCGGCAGAAAATCGAAGTGTGGCACGCCCGCGGGGATCGCCCGCTTGAAATGGCCGCGCGGCTGGGCGTACATACGGCGACGATCTACAACGAGTTAAAGCGTGGTTACGTTGGGGAGCTGGACAGCAAGCAAAGGGAAATCTACAAAGCGGAGCGGGCGCAAGCAACCGTTCAAGAGCATTTCAAGCGGCGGGGCCGGACGGCGGCAACGGCTGGGAAGGGAGGTTAAGACCGTGACAGAGTATGAACGGATCACGCAAAGCCCGCAGGCGTTGGCGGCATTTCTTCGGGAATTGCCCGTAATAGAAGCCCCGTGGGATCGGGCTTTCCAGAAGCAATATTGCGCCGGGTGCGCCGCCACAGATTGCGACGCTTGCCCGAATGAGGCGTGCCGGAATAATCCGGCGTGGTGGCTGGCGCAGGCGGCCACAGAAGAACGGGGGCGTTCAGAATGAGCATTTGCCGGGGGTGCGGGTAAGAAATCGACTGGATCAGGACGGGTGCCGGAAAGAATATGCCCGTTGATCCCGCGCCCGTCTTTGTGATTGAAGGCGGCGGGAATGACCGCTTTGTAACGGACGAAGGGGAGGTTATCACCGGACGCGTTGCCCGTCCGGAAGAGGAAAGCCGCGATCTTCCCGTTGCTTTCGTGCCGCATTGGAAGACTTGCCAGAACGCCGGGGACTTCCGGCACAAGCGGCGGGCATAAGCAGAGAAAGGAGCTATTCAAACATGGAATACAAAATAACAACCGCTTTGTGCCGTGGGTGGTTCAAAGGGACGATCGGGAAATACTCTTATTCCGCGAAAGTATATGACACGCCTTCGCGCTTCGGGATCAATCACGGGCGGGTTAGCAAGCTGGCGATCTATGACGAAGACAAACGGCGGCGCGAAGGTTGGGAAGCGGCCTGCATTGTCAACTATGATCGCGGGTGGGACGTTCGGCCAAAAGATAAAGAAGCGAAAGACGTTTTGAAAAGCCTGCTTCCCGAATGAGCCGAAGGAAACGCGAACGGTGCTTTTCGGCAACAAGAAATCCGTAGGCTATTCGGAGTTTTACAAAGCCGCAGTTGCGGGCTATGCCGCGGAATTGAAGGTTGACGTATACACGGAAGCGGAAATCCGAAGCACCTTTCACAGCGGCAGAGTAACGGGCGATCTTGCAAGTTCTATCAAAGCAACGTCCGTCAAGAAGAAGGACAGCACGCAATACGTGGAGGTATACCCGCAGGCGACAAACCGCCGCGGGGAGCGTAACGCCACGGTGGGATTTGTCCACCAATACGGGCGATCCAATATGCCCGCGCGCCCGTGGTTCACAAGCGCGAATGAGAAGGCCGCGGGAGAGGTACAAGAGGCAATGCGGCAGGAATGGGAGAAACAGCAAGGAGGCGGGGCCGAATGATTGACACCGTGGACGCGCTGGTAAAATCCACGCTTACCGCCCTTTGCCCGAATGCGGAACGCCAGCTTTACCGCGGGAAAGCTGGCACGTTCTTCACATATCAGCTCGTTTTGTCGCAGGACAGAGACGCGGCAGAAGACGAAATGCAGGGGACGGAATATATTTACCGCGTTGACCTTTATTCAAAGCGGGATTATATAGCCTTGTTGCGCCGGACGAAGCAGGCGTTGAAGGCAACGGGCTTCTATGGGATCGTGATTGATCCGGAAACCTACGAAACGGACACAGGCTTTTACCACGTTCCCATTGAATGCAGATACTACGAAAAAACGGAGGTATAAAAACTATGGCAACTATTGGTTTGCGCGATCTTTACCGTGCGCCGATCACGGTTGACGAAAGCGGCAAGGAAATATATGGAACGCCCGTGCGCATGGCGAAGGCCATTAGCGCGGAAATGTCCGTAGAGGTGGCCGAAGCCATTTTGCACGCCGACGACGGCGTTGACGAAGTGGTGAAGGAGTTTGTTTCCGGGGAGCTGAAACTGAACGTAAACGATCTTATGCCCGCCGATCTTGCCGCCCTGTTGGGGCAGACGCAGGACGCGGACGGCGTGGTATACGCAGGAGAGGAAGACGATCCCCCGTATATGGCAATCGGATTCCGCGCGAAGAAGGCCGACGGAATGTATAAATACATTTGGCTTTACAAGGTGAAGTTCGCTATTCCGTCCGAGAAGTACCAGACAAAGGGGGACGGAATCGAATTTGTCACGCCGGAAATCACGGGGCAGTTTATCAAACGCCCGGATGGGCGGTGGAAGGCTGAACACGTGGCCGTTCCCACGGAAGCGGCGGCGGCAAGCTGGTTCAGCGCGGTTCGGGAGCCGAAAGAAGACGCGGCCTAAAATCTGAAAAGGAGGAACGGGGAAGCCCCTTCACGGGGGCTTCCCCCCATTTTGTTATGAGCGCGATTAAAGACGGGCGTTTGCCGATCGTCCTTGACAAAGAACAAAGGGCGTATTCCTTCGCCTGACGAACGCGGACTTGCCGGAAAAGCCGAAACGCAAGCGGCCATATCACACAGTTAAAACAGTGAAGCGCGCCGAAAGGTAGATGTCAAGCGCGCGGAAGGCTGGATTGCCAACTATCCGCGCAAAATATTAGGTTGGAAAACGTCTGAAATGATCTTTCGTGCCGCCGTCGCCGCCCTCTGAAAAAAACATTTCAAATTTTTTCGCATTTGCTCTTGACATTTCCGATATCTGCCTTAGAAAAACTTCTTGACGAATTCTTTCCCCTGTGCTATAATAATAAACACATTCGGGGAAGGCCTGTGGCCTGTTCGCAGTAGTATTTGCTGTGTAATGTGCGGGTGTAGTTCAATGGTAGAACCCCAGCCTTCCAAGCTGGTCGTGTGGGTTCGATTCCCATCACCCGCTCCACTTCCGTATCAGCAGGATGCTGAAAAATATTTTAGTGCTGAGAGGGGCCTTGAAAGTTAAGGCCAGGAATGTTTTCATTCCTTTATTTTATGCGCCAATAGCTCAGCTGGATAGAGCAACTGCCTTCTAAGCAGTAGGCCAGGGGTTCGAGTCCCTTTTGGCGCGCCAATATGGTGGATGTAGCTTAGCTGGTTAAAGCGCCAGATTGTGGCTCTGGAGACCGAGGGTTCGAATCCCTTCACCCACCCCATACATAAACGCGGAGTTTAATTCTCGTAATTAGGCTCCGTGTTCCCATATTGGGCTGTCGCCAAGCGGTAAGGCAACGGACTTTGACTCCGTCATCCCGTGGGTTCGAATCCCGCCAGCCCAGCCAAAAGGAGACAAAAGCATTTTGGAGGCTTTTGTCTCCTCTTTTTGTGCCCTAAAATTCCATTGCAGAAATAAAAAGCGTGGATAGCGTCATAATTCGCGCTTTTTTGTTCTTAAATATACAAGAATCGCATGATAAGCCACTAATAATCAGGTTCAGCAGGATAAAATGGCACAATCAATTCTACTAATTTGTAGGTTCTACTTGAAAATGCTTGAGTAATCGAATATAATGTAAGAAAGGAAGATAATCGTGAAGTTGTCCCCATTGGAATCAAAAATCTTCGGCAAAGTATGCTATGGCTTTCGGCGTGACAGGAACAAGAGAGTAGAAACAGTTGAGCAGGAAGCCGAAACTGTGCGGGAGATATTCGCCCTTTGCCTGTCAGGAAACAGTTTGGAGAAGATTCAAGAGCATTTGTGCAAGCAAGGTATTCCTTCTCCATCCGGGAGAACAGTGTGGAGCCGTGATGTCTTGAACAAACTGCTAAACAATTACAAGTACACGTTTGGCATTATCGACCATGCCACTTACATGGCTGTGGAAGAAATGAAATCAAAGCGGTGCAGAAATCCCAATCGGAATATCGAGGACGATGAAGAATGGAACGAGCAAGTCAATCTGAGCTACTATGGGCCTATGCGATAACGAGAGATGAGTATGCCAAGAGGCTAAGTGAAAAATCGCTGCTCAAAGCGGAAGACCTGGAGTTTATACGAGACCGTATCTTTGAACTTATCAATCGTGGAGAGGCCAACATACATGACCCGAAGGAGAATCAAAGGCTTCAAGCGGTTGTAGAAAAGTATTTGTATCCAGCAGATGACTATATCTCACTGACAGATATCGCAAAGCGCTTTGATTCAGGGAGCCCAAGCTATGTGATTCAAAGCTGGCTGCGCAGTAGGAATACAATCGCATTCCTGGGCCAGTGGGAAAGAGAAAACAATCCCAATTTTGACGAGCAGGCTTTTCAGCAATTAATTGTTGACGTACGCTCCCCATCCTACACCTTGACTCCTGCCAGATGGATTGAAAGAGTAAGTGCTATTGGAATTATCTCCAGGCGAGGGAAAAACGGTGGCACTACGGCCCATCCTTTCATTGCTTGTGATTTTGAGATGTGGGGCGACGCACTATTTAGGCGTGATGTTATTAGCCAGCTTATTAAAGACAAAAAATTTTAGGAACTATACCACAAGATTCCGGTTCACTATATTGAGAAGGAACACTCTTTGCCAGGGAAAAAGCGTATTGATAAATTGCATTGTGAGATAGAATTTCAGTAATGATTTGATTCTGTTACAGAATGGAGGCCAATTTCTTTTGTTGAAAAGGGAAGCACGACTTTTTTCTCTATAGTCTGTTTTAAAACTCATCTATTGCGTACAAAACGACGAAGTGATGGAATAGAGCACATGAAGAGACATGAAATCAGTGAAGGGCAATGGAATAGGATCAAGGACATGTTTCCTCCTGAGAGAAACCCCCAGGGAGGCCGGCCCGGCAAAAGCAACCGTAAAATATGCTCAACACAATTTTGTATTGGCTGGACACCGGGGTACCGTGGCGGGATCTGCTGGAACGGTTCGGGCTATGTCAAGGCGTGTACAGCCGGTTTCGGACATGGACGAAACCGAAGTATGAAAAGATATCTTCACAGCCCTGATTGAGCAGAATTTGCTGGACGAGGCGACGCTGATGCTTGACAGCACCACGACTAAGGTCCACCAACACGCCAGCGGGAATAAAAAAAGGGGATATCACGAGGAAACCGGGCGGAGCAGGGGAGGCTTGACCACGAAAGTCCATGCGGTAACGGAGGGGCTTGGGAATCCATTGCGCTTTTTGCTCTCCAGCGGAAACCGCAGCGATATCTGTATAACACAGGCTCTGCTGGATTCTTTTGATCTGAACGGTAAACCCATACTGGCAGATAAAGGCTACGATTAGTTTGTACGTTGGCTAGAGGAACGGGGCGGAAGCGTGGTGATTCCAAGCAGCATTACTTCCAACTGCTCAGAAAAACGGACGTACACATATATAAAGAGCGCTATTTGGTGGAAAATCTGTTCCTTAAACTCAAAACAATCGCCGCTTTGCTACCAGACACGAAAAGAACGCTCCTTATTTCCATGCTGTTGTTTTCCTCGCCATCCTCGTTTGGTTACTTTGAGGGTTTCAAAACAGACTCTAGGAATGATTTCTATAGCGCTCCAGATAGTATCGAGGTGTTTGATCACCTGTAATCTGATGCTTTTGCCACCCATTATTTTTATAATAATATTTTCAATTTTCTCCAAGAAATTATTCTAAGGTATTTCAACCCCAAATTCATAAAATCTTCACAGAGCGAAGGAGATAATATATGAAAGAATATTTGCAACCAATAAATTCATCCTTATTGACGATAGAAAAACTATTTCCTCCTGAGGAAAAAGAGAGAAAGTTTGACAAAGTTATATCATTTTTTAAAGCAATGGCTTCGGGCACACCTTGGGGAGTATTAGGACAAGCTATTGAAACAACAGGAAATGTTCTCAGTGTAATAAGTTCTGGTAAGCAACGTGTGCAAACAGTAAAGTATGTAAAAGACGCGTATGAAGCCAAACTTCTGGCTGAAGAAGAAATGGCTAAAATACAAGAACGCGGAAGATCAATGACTTTATATATCGAAAAATCATTTCAAGCTGAGGTGGATTCTCTTAGTAAAAGGCTAATTTTGGAATCACATCGTTTGGATTTGCAACATGAAGAAAGAATGACAAGTATTAGAAACGAATATGAACTTGATGTCTTAAAAATAAATTCTTTTGCAAAGCAGGAACTTAATCAAATTAATAACGCATATGCAAAAATCATAAGGCGCAATGAAATGTATTGTTTCTTATATCGACAATATCTGAAGTTTTTAAGTGATAGTAAAACGACTCCAAGTGATATGATAGCAGAAATTAGTAAAAGATCTATGGACATTATTGAAAAAGCAATAATGGTTCCTAATACCAACCTCGCAGCTTTTTCGGCTGGACTTGATGGTGTCAAAAATATGCTTGAATTTCTCGGACATCCAGATACATTCTTCATTTCATTCGATAAATTCATTTCTCAAAAAGATAAAATGGAGGGATTCTGTGGTGATTAAATGGATGATTATTTTTATCATTCTACTTGTGCTAGTTGTGATATTTCTTTATCGACTTGGAAATCATTCAGATCATAGGGATTCTGATCGATATTTGTACAATCTTAATAATGATGCGTCCTATAGAAAAGGTGTATATCGGCAAATTAATGCTAGTTTCAGACCCTATATTGAGAACCTATATAAAAATATTGATAGATTGTTAGAGAAAGCAAAAAATCTTGATAATGAAGCAAACCAAACACAGTACAATTATATGGTAAACATTCTGAACAAGGCAAACGATCTTGAAGCACAGATTAGAAGCTATTGGAATTCCAGTAAATTTAATAAGGATTTTGCATATTATATTGGACTGCACTACGCCTCTCATTTATTGGCTGGAGCCATAAAAACTGAGCAGCAAAGAATAAAAAGCACTTTTGTATCATGCAAAAATAGGCAAGATTTGTGGAGCAAAAAAATTGATGTAGCTAAAAGACAGCAAGAACGATTGCATGGTAAGCAGAGGAGCAAATTGTCTGCAGAAATTGGTGAGATGTGCAAAGTTCATAAGAACATTTCAATCCTCAAGGGTAGAATAGGGGCTATAAATACACAATATAACAATCGTGTTACTCAACAAAATATTGAAACCGCTAAAAGAAGAGATTTTATTGGTGCTAATTTTGGCCTTCGCGGAAAGAAATGGCGAGATAAGATTATGGCAAAGCATTCAAAAGCATAAATAAATTGTTGAAAGCAAATAAATTTTGTGGGTAAGCTAACGTTGTGAAGTTCTCCGCTTTATGCACTTTCATAATGTCCAAGCATTTTCGAGTGTTTGTTCAAGTTTTCTGATTGTACATAAGACTGTTTTTTCAATAATGATACTATCCCTCATACTGATTATCTAAGTAACTATTCTAGAAGCAGGTTATGCAGTAACCCTATCCGGCTATAATCTGGAACCACCTATTCAAAATGGAGAGGTTGTGTTAGTAAAGAAAGTAGATTGTCTAAAACACAATGGCATAGGAATATTTATTTATTATTGACGGATTTAGGATTTTGAAAGGGTGTTAAATTGGGCAATGTCATTAAGTTAAAGGTATAAAAGAGCAAAATAAGAAAAAAGCATAAAAAAGGCTTGACAAATGGGAA
>NZ_QWLE01000123.1:0-3032 GCF_009917365.1 Neglectibacter sp. X4
TACACTTTCCTGCAAGCCTTGGTTTTGCTGTTTTCAGAGGGGCTTCCAATGGGGTGCGGGACACATATGTGGCAGGGGAGCCTGGAAAAGCAAGGAGGATGGAGCTGTGCCAGGGGTAAAGGGGAAACAGCGGCGGATTCTGCCGCCTTTTTTCACGATTTTTTTGTCGTTATATGTCTTTTGGTGCTGGCTCCCCGGGACAGCGGCTCTGGCAGCGGAATCTGGACAAGCCTCCTCCGGCCCGTCCATCCCCCAGCCTCCGGCAGAAAGCTGCATCTATGACGAAGCCGCTTTGCTCAGCGAAGGGACAAAGGGGACTATAAAAGAGAAAAACGCTGCCTTGCTGGAAAAATACGGTGTGCAGCTTGTAGTTTACACAACAGACGCCCTGCCTTACACAGGTTTTTCCCAGCGGGTAAGCTACCTGCGCACTGTGATGGAAAGCTGGCAGGCAGGCGGGAACCGCTGGCTTGTTCTGGCCCTGTCTGTGTCAGACGAGGACTACCTGGCGGTAGCGGGTACGGCCCTGCAGGAGGAATTTACTGCCGAGGCCCTGAAAAACCTTTTGGATGCGCATGTGGAGCCAGATTTTGCGGCAAAATCTTATGACACCGCTGTTTCCAAATTTTTTGCGGCGGCAGCAGATAAGGCAGAGTCCTATTGCGCCGCCCGCCCGGAGCTTTTCCCTGGAGCCGCCTCCCAGCCTGAAGAGAACGCGGCTTCTACTGTAAAGCTAGGCCAAAAGGACAATACCGGCAGTTTGGCGCTTTTGTGGGTGGGCATCCTGTTCGGGGTTATACTGCTGGGCTGCATGGCTGCTTTTTTTGTCCGCAGCAGGCAGCTTTCCCGCAGGCGCAGGCGGACAGTACATCGGCATAACCCCACCATAAGGCCGGCCCGTTCCAGCGTAATGCGCCAGGAAACCCGCCCTGCCGTACAGATCAAGGCCGGAAGCCGTTCCACCGGGGTATACCGGGATCAGCGATCCAGCCGGAACAGGCGCCTGTGAACCTGCTGCCTCCCGGCACACGAGAAGAATATTCTTTTTTGTTAAATAAATGTTTGCTTACTTCCCGTCCCCTGTCCGGGCGGCTTTTGTAAAAACAAGCAAGGAGCTGGAACCATGGTATTTGCCGATCTCTTTTTCATATATGTGTTTTTACCCCTGTGCCTGCTTTGCTACCTGCTGGCGCGGAGCCTGCCCGCGAAAAACGGCGTGCTGATAGCCTTTTCTGTGATTTTTTATGCCTGGGGCGAGCCGCTGTGGGTGTGCCTGCTGCTGTTCAGTTCCTTTTTGAACTGGTTTATGGGGCTGGTCATTGAAAAGCACCGGGACACCGGGGCCGGAAAGGCGGCTGTGGCCACAGGGGTCACCATAGACATCCTGCTGCTGGTGGTGTTCAAATACAGCGCCTTCCTGGTGGAAAACCTCAATGCCCTCACCCATCTGGGCCTGCCTGTGCCCCAGATACGCCTGCCCATTGGCATCAGCTTTTTCACTTTCCAGGCAATTTCCTACCTGCTGGACTGCTACTGGGAAAACGTGCAGGTGCAGAAAAGGTATACCCGCTTCCTGCTGTATCTGTCCCTGTTCCCGCAGCTCATTGCCGGGCCGATTGTGCGTTACAGCGTAGTGGAAGAAGAGATAAGCAACCGCTCTGTCACTGCCACAGATCTGTGCGAGGGCGCTTTGCGGGCCATTGTGGGCCTTGCCAAAAAGGTGATTATTGCCAACAACCTTTGGGCTATTGTAGACACCTTTTTCGGGACAGACATTACGGGCCTTTCCGTACTAGGCACTTGGTACACCGTCATCGTTTACTCTTTATATGTATACTTCGATTTCAGCGGCTACTCGGATATTGCCATTGGCCTGGGCCGCATGTTCGGCTTCCACTTTGACGAAAACTTCCGCCATCCCTTTGCCTGCAAGACCATTGCGGAATTCTGGCAGAGATGGCACATTTCCCTTGGCTCCTTTTTCCGGGACTACCTGCTGTACGTGCCCATTTTCGGGCAGAACCGGAAGTATGTCAGCCTGTTTCTGGTGTGGTTCTCCACCGGCGTATGGCATGGCGCGGCCTGGAATTATATTATCTGGGGGCTGTACTTTGGATTCTTCATTTTCTTCGAGCAGAAGCTGGGAAAAAAGCGCATCAAAAATTGGCCCCTGTGGTGGAAACATATATACAGCAAGCTGGTTATCATCATCGGCTTTGGCATTTTCTATTTTGAGGATTTAGGCCAGTTGGGCCAGTTTTTCCTGAACATTTCCGGCGCAAGTATGCTGATAAACAGCGCGCCTTTCTTTGACCCCATCACCTGGGCTTCTTTTTTGAACAACCTTTTCCTGGTGTCAGGCGCCATTGTTTTCAGCCTGCCGGTGCTGCCTAAGATAAAGGCTTTCTTTCTGGAAAGCAAAAGCGACGGTCTGTACGCTGCCGGGCGGATTGGGGCTGTGCTGGGATGCCTGGGCCTGCTGGCAATAGTCAGTATTTTACTGGTGGATTCCACCAACAACGTGTTCCTGTATTGGCGGTTTTAGGGCATGTTCACATTAAGCCAAAGCACATGCTTTTTCGGCAAATTTTACAGGCTTCTGTGTTGAAAATCCTCGAAAACCGACAGGTTTTCTTGCGGTTTTCGCCTTGAATCCTGCAAAATTTTGCTCGAAAATTCATATACTCAGCTTATGTGAACATGCCCTAAGGAAAGGAGGAAGCAGATATGGATGGAAGATACCACGGCATGGACTACCGCAAAAAGCCCCGGCACGCTGCCGGATCCCAGCCCCCGGAAACCGGCGGGGACTGGCAGGCCCATTATGAGCAGCAGGCCCGGGCTGTTGTGAGGCGGGAGTGGGAATCCCGGGCAGCGGCAAAGCTGGGCGGTGCAGAACCGCCAAAGCCCTATACCTCTCAGACCCGGTATACTGCCGGTGAGGAGCCGCTAAGGCCCTCTACCCTCCAAACCCGGTACACTGCTGAGGAAGAGCCGCTAAGGCCCTATACCTCCCAGACCCGGTACACTGC
>NZ_QWLE01000124.1:0-3015 GCF_009917365.1 Neglectibacter sp. X4
TTTCTGAAGAAATCACTTGCGGCTGTCTTGGCTGTTCTTATGATTGCCGCAATGATTCCGCTCAGCGCTGCTGCTGCTTCGGCTCCTACAGTTTATGTGGGGGGTACGAAAATTGATTTCAGCAGTGGCAATAGCCAATCCGTTACTGTGTCCAGTTCTTCGGTGGCTATCGGCTGGGACTGGCCCGCTGACGGAAGCACACAGTTGTATGTAGTGCAGAAAGACAGCACTGAGGTTCGCGTGGCAGATAAAGCGGCCGCCGCAGGCACCACGCTCGATCTGGCTGCCCACTACAATGCTGACGCGGACGGCGTGTACACAGTGCCCCTGCTGCTGAAAGAAAAGAATGAAAATGATGTCTACGTAACCGTAGGGGAATACACTCTGCTGGTGAAAGTGGACGAGGCCGACATTAACAAGGATACCAGCATCAAAGAAGTTGCTGGTCTGACTGGCATGGTTACTTATACCATCGCAGATGACAAAATTATTGTTGTTCTGCCCTTTGGCAAAACCTACACAGACGCAGGCCTTAATGGCGCTTTAGATGAAGATAATTTTAAGCCTACAGTTGATGAGGCTACAATTGATTTCACCGCAGCTACTGCCACTGCAAACGCAATCGTAAAAGTCACTGCTAAAGGCGGCATGGCTGTTAAGGAGTATGAAGTGGTGGTGGAGAACCAGACTGGCATTGCCACTTTCTCCGTTCCCACCCAGACCGCTGACGCTGAAATTGACAACAGCGGCAAGACCATCGACGTGAATGTTTCCGTTGACACCGACCTCACCAAGGTTGTGCCCACCTTTACTCTGGGCGAGACTGTTGACCGCGTGACCTGTGAAAAGGGCGGCGGCAGCACTGACGTGGTGAACGTTATTTCTGGTGAAACCGCGCTGAACTTTACTTCTGGCGGAACAACCAAAGAAGCCCGTACTTTTGACGTTATTCTGAAAGACGGCACATCTGTCGTGGTAACTGTTGATCTGACCAAGGCCGAAGGTTCTGAGGCTGTTTTGAAGGCCATTCAGGTGGGCACGAGTGCCCGCACTGAGGTTTCTGGTGACACCGTTACCGTAACCATGGGCGCAAAAGAAGATTTTAAAGACGCGGTAACTGTGGTTGCAGAAGTTTCTACCAACGCTGAGGTTGTTATCCTCTCCCAGAAGGGCGTGGCCTTCACAACCGCTGGCAATATTGCTACATCTGCTACGAATGCGGTTGACATCAGCGGCAAGACTTTTGTGCTGCGCGTGACCGCCGAGGATGGCAAGGCCCACAAGGATTACACCATTAATCTGGTGGCTGCTGGCGAAAGCGAGAAGAAACTGACCGACTTCACCATTAAGAAGGGCGCTGACAGCTACAGCGCTGTGTGGAGCACCGACGGCATGACCGGCACCATCACTCTGCCCTTTAAGCTGAAGAGTGATGCCGCCCTTGCTGATTTCGTGATTTATGCCACCCCCAGTGCTGGCGCTTCCGTCACTATGATCGATAGCGCCGGTTCTGGTACTAAGGCTATTGAAAATGGCAAAACAAAGTATTCTGAGGTCAAGGCCTTTGTTATCAATCAGAACCAGGGCCTTGTTACCGTCATCGCTGATGATAACAGCAAGTCCACTTACACCATCAAGCTGCGGTTCGAGGATCCCCGCCAGGAGTCCAAGCTTCTTGGGGCCGAGGCTGTGAATACCGCTGAAGTGCCTAACATTACTGCTGACTGGACCTTTAAGGCGGCTGTTAAAGAAGTCACAACTTCCACAGACACTAAAGAGCAGGGCGTCGAGTTGACTATTCCGGACTCTACTGCGGTTACTGAAAACGCGTACTTTAAAACCCTGACTTTAAGCCCGGGTGCAAAAGCTTACTTTGTGAACGCTGGCGATACAGCAGTGGAGGAAGTAAAGGCTCTTGACCCTGATATTATCTCCCAGCAGACCGTTAAGGGGATTACTCTGGACGCTAACTTTGTAGGCGCTTTTGCAGGAAATAAGCTGACCCTTGCTGACGCAAAAGCTTTGTACGTGGTGAACGAAAAGGAAACTGGCACTGCTGAAGCTATTTCAGCCGACGCTACTGACGCGCTTACCGATTTGGTTGATGCTGGCGATGCCCATGTGTACTATGTGTATGCTGTTAAGGCTCCCGCTGAAAAAGGCACCAAGCTGCTGAGCCTGACCAGCGATTCCGACAAGAACGTTACCGTTGCCAAGAAGGGCGACACCTATACCATCACTGTGCCCAACAGCTATAGCGATGGATCCACCGCATTCGGCCTGAATTTCTCCGTTTCCAGGCTGGCCACCTTGGCCGCTGACGATCCCGCCAAGGCAGGCACCCTGCTTACTGACTGGGAATCTGATGGCGGCAAAAAGGGTGAAGGCACACAGTTTGTAATGGATTCTGGAGAACTGAAGGATAACAGCAACAGCGAGACTGTCACTGATGATGGCGCAGGCCTCCTGACCGTTACCGCTGAGGACGGCACTTCCACAGAAAGCTATAAGCTGGTTGTGAAGGTTGCTGAAAAGGAAAAGGGCGCTGCTATTAAGAGCTTGAAGGTTGGCAACACTGCCGCCACTATCAGCGGCAAGACGATCAACCTGACCCTGCCCTTCGGCACAGAGCTGTATCCCGTAAAGCTCGATATCACTGCCGACAAGATGGCTGCTGTTGAAATCAACGGCGTTCCCTACAATTCCACCAATAACTACAACCTGAATTCCGATCTGACCATTAAGGTCACTTCCGAGGATCAGGCCACCGTAAACGTTTACACCCTCAAGACCAAGCTGGGCGAGCGGTTCTCTGACGTTCCCGCTGACGCATGGTTCGCTCCCTACGTAGAGCAGGCGTTTGACGCCGGCATCGTGAAGGGCCGCGGCGACGGCGTGTTCGGGCCTTACGATACCATCACCCGCGAGGACTTCGCTGTGATGACAGTCCGTATGCTGGGCGTTGAGGTTGACGAGAATGCCACTGTGCCCTTCAAGGACGAGGCTTCCGTTTCC
>NZ_QWLE01000125.1:0-2880 GCF_009917365.1 Neglectibacter sp. X4
TTTATCGCCGCGGTACACGTCCGTTGTATCGCTATTTGGGCTGCTATCCGTACTTAATTCGTGTAGACACTATCTAACGCTGATTGCAAAAGAGAATCTGGAAGGATCGTTTATAGGATAAGTAACTCTATACCCATTTTTACCTACAATCTTTTCAATCCACCTTGACATATAATTATGCACATTTAGATTCGGCTGTATTCTATTAATTTGCGCACAATACCAATCAGCAAACTCCTTCTTTTCTGTTTTTGATAATTGGATATTTTCAGGTAAGGCATAACTGGGAGTAACAGTTATGTAAGAGTAGCGATCATCAAAAATAAGCGATAACTTGACACCTTTAAATGCGGTAACAGCTTTGTCGTTGCTTGTATAGTGTATATAGTCGTTGTTATCCCAAATTCTGTCTTTTGAACACTTCATATTGCTTTTAGTAGCTAAAATAAAAGTTATAGTTTTTAATAGCAACTCCTTATATGCACCGATTTTTATAACAGAATCTCTGGTAAGTGGGCATAGTTCTATTGTTCCTTTGAGCCTATCGGAACAGATAGTACGTATTTTTTCTTTAGCACCCCAAGCATAGATCATTCCTTTATACGGAACAGCCATAATTCCAAAGTTATATAAATATTTACAGTACGCCCACATACTCTCTTTTTCATTAAAGCATAACTCAAATTGATAACATTGCTTTGGAAATATGATTGGGAAAGCATTTGTGTTGACAAGCTTATTTATTTTTGCGGGGGACAGCGAGAATCTGGTTTTTTGAAGTTGAATATTATCAGATAGTTGCTTCTTTATTGTATCTATTTGGGCGAGAAACTCCCGATTGTTGCTCATGCAATGGCGTGAAATACTATATAAAAGGCTGTCAAACCCCTCTGCTGCAATATAATAAGCCTCACGCCCATGTTTACAAGCAGAATCAAGTAGAGCCTGAACAGACTGAGAAGTATTTTTCCCATATCCGCACCAAAATAGTTTTCCAGCACCGGCCTGTTTGTAAACTTCATTTAAAGCGGCCATTAATGATTTGTCGCGACCGCTATATCCGATTACAATTAAATCGCGGTTTGTAAGTTCGTGCATAAGTGCAGAAATAAAAATATCGTTTTGTGTGTCTAATTCTTCTGCGGTATTTTTTAATGCTCCATATTTATAATCGCCATGAAGTTCGATACACAACAGTTCATTATCGACATCGCCACGATATACACGATCGGCAACATCAGTGGAAATCTCTATAGGAGTCAAGGGGGTGTATTTGTGAGCACATTTAACCATTAGACCGTCAAAATTTGTCGTCCAGACACTTTTGATAATACCTATTTGTGCTAACATTGAAATCAAGTGATATCCTAAGCTGGGTTCACAGCCAGACACCAAATGCTGAAAATATTTACGTCGATCATCTGCAATTGGAAAAGACTTTTCAGCATAAAAAGAGTATTCTTCTTCACTTCCTTTAGCTGGATATATGTTTTGATTATCTAACCACTTTTGAATAACAGTTCGGACGCTATCTGACTTTGTATTATTGTATACACCAACGAGAGCAGGGTTTTGGGACAAAAAAATCTCTTGCTTCCAGCCTCATATGCAATCAGAAGCAGATGGAACGCCCGATTCTACGGATGCACCTGCACCAATCAGAAGAGAATGAGGTGTATCAATATTCTGCTTTAGTGAACGTAAAAATTCATCAAAAGTTAATGAGTTCGTATAATTCTTACTCTTATTAAATCAATAATTACAGTTTAGTACTCATTATAGACTAAGTAGGACATACTTTCAATGTTTTTCCAAATCCTCCAACTGCACGATAAGACCGTCCGACAGCTTGTCGCTTGCCACCGCAAAGTGAAGCCGCCCGCTCGCTTCGTCCGTCAAACGGAACAGCCTGTCCTGGATTCGGCAGAAGGTGTCCTCAAGACAGAGGTAAAGCACGTCGCCCTCCTGTGTGGGCATATCCCACAAGGGGATTCCCTGCGACACGCATAGGCAGAGCTTTAGCATGAGCCAGCTCTTGCCGATTTTCTGTGAGCCGCAGAACAGGGTTAAGCCCGTGGGTATCAGACCGTCCACCACAAAAGACGGCTTCTCAAGCGGTTCATAAAGGAGCGTGTCGGCGTTGACCGTCTGAAGCTTCTGCATGGGATTCCTCCTTTCGGGCGGTATCTTTGGTTTTGTTGCACATAGGCGTGACCTCCTTAAAATAGATTTACTCCCACGGAAAAAGCGGGAGTATGTAATGCCGCCATCCCCACGCCGATAAAAAGCGGATTCCTTTTTCGGATGGTGGCGGTCACGGTTGGAGATACTTCCTCATTTCTGCTTTGACTTTCTCCCTTGCAACTGAAACAGACTTCTGGACAGCCGAAGCGGTGCAATGCTCCATCTCGCCGATTTGGTAAAAGTTGAAATCATACTCGTAATAGAGCAGGAAACGCCGCCTTTGTATCTCTGGCAGTCGGGCAACCGCCTTAGATAACAGTTCATTCCGTTCTTTCTCAATCATGCGTTCATCAAGCGTCTTAGGCACTCGCAACGCACGTCTGTAAAGGGTTTCGTCCCAAACCTCGTTAAACTCCCTGTGCCGCTGGTTCCATTGCTGAAGGTTTCTGTTCCTGCGTTCCATCTGCCGAAACTCAAAAAATAATTGCTCGGTTACTTCCAGTTCGTGATACTCCCCCTGCCCGTCCTTAAAGCTGATAAAATACCTTTTTCCACTTTCCGTGGATTCCTCTCGAAGCGTGTACACCTTTGCCCCGTATGCCATTTCCTTTCCTCCTGCTAGATAGCGTCGTCAATAAAAATGTGATATAATAGTCCTCAAAAAAGAAGGAGGGCAAAAAATGGCGATGGAACAGC
>NZ_QWLE01000126.1:0-2873 GCF_009917365.1 Neglectibacter sp. X4
CGTTTTTCTTCATCCCTCCTTCATTATACCGCCTTCTTCTTTTCTTGCGTAGGTTCGTATCTATTTTTCGCTTACATCCATTTGTATCTCCTCCTTTTGGTGTGAGCGCAAGTACTTTGCGCTTTTGCAGCCTGCCTGACCGCAAGTCTATTCTACACCAAAAGGAGTTTTTCTTTCTACATCATCGGCAGAAGCCTTCTTTTGAACCACTCGCCTAGCGTGTGGTTTTCGATAGACAATAAAAAATTGATTTAGACGACTCTCTCAAACTATCTAAATCAATTATGACATCCGCCAACGTAAAAAAATGCAAAAAAACTATTGACATTTATGCACCAGATATGATATTATATTTTACGCACTAAGGACACGGAGAGGTGTCCGAGTGGTTTAAGGAGCTAGTCTTGAAAACTAGTGATCCCGCAAGGGACCAAGAGTTCGAATCTCTTCCTCTCCGCCAATTTGTTAATTCTTATAGATTTATTATATGATTTCATTTTGGAGAAGTACCCAAGTGGTGAAGGGGCTCCCCTGCTAAGGGAGTAGGTCAGGAAACTGGCGCGAGGGTTCAAATCCCTCCTTCTCCGCCAGCCTAGGAAAACCAAAAAGATATTTGGGCAAAAAACCGCGCCGTGGCGCGGTTTTTTGATGCCCGAAAGCCTGGATTTGAAAAGTCAAAAACGTAGATGAAAGTAAGCGAAAAATAGATGGATGATTTGCTGGCCTTCTCGCCACAAAAATACATAGCCGGTCGCTGGGGCTTATCCCCAGCGAGGACTCTTTCCGCAAACTGACAGAGGAAGAACTGGCAGAAGAACAGGAGACCGACATGGAAGATGAACTGGATGAGGACGGCCCGTCCATACGGATGTGAGGTGAGTTTAATACAGTGAAGCGGTCGGATGGCAGATGGCTATCCGATTTTTTGATATGTTCGCAGGGATTGGCGGCTTCCGCTCCGGCTTGGAGGCCGTGGGTGGTTTTGAGTGTGTCGGTCACTGCGAGATAGACAAGTATGCAAATCAGGCATATAACGCCATATATGATACGGAAGGAGAATGCTTTTTTGAGGATGCCAGACTCATCGCCCCCAATGCGCTGCCGGATATCGACCTTATTTGCGGAGGCTTCCCTTGCCAATCTTTTTCAATCGCTGGAAAGCGGAGAGGCTTCGCAGATGATGCCAGAGGAACTCTCTTTTTTGAGGTTGCCCGCCTTGCCGCCAGTAAAAGAGTTGCATTTCTGCTGCTTGAGAATGTTCCCGGACTCCTATCTCATGACAAAGGTCGGACGTTTGCGGCCATCCTCTCTACGCTGGATGGCCTGGGGTACGATGTCGCATGGCAGGTGCTTAACAGCAAGGATTTTGGAGTCCCCAATCCCGCAAGAGAGTGTATATTGTCGGATATCTTAGAGGAAAATGTTCCGGCGAAATACTTTCTTTCACAGAGACAAATGGAGCGGCTCTTGAGCAAGTCCTACCAGGGCCGGAGGGACGGCGGGTCTACTCCCCCGCCGGAGTCGCTATCACCCTGACCAGTACGGCGGGCGGCTTTGGCGGCAGGAGTGGGCTTTACGATGTCACCCTGCCCATTAAGGTTATGACAAAGGCCGGGTACCAACTGGCACACCCTGGTGATAGCATCGACCTGGCCTACGCCACCATGAACACCCGGAGAGAGCGGGTTGGAGATAAAATCGCACACACCGTTACCCCTGGCAACAACCAGGGGTATTTTTTTATCGACCTGAACGAAGGACCCAGCCTGACAGAGAACACCCGATGCCTGTTGGCCAGTCAGGACACCGGTATTGGCAAGTTCAAAGGCGGGAAATCTGGTGTATTTGTAGAAGGGAAAGCTCCTTTTGCTGTTCCTGTGCGCGATGCAGACGGTAGTATCCACTATGGAAAAGTGAGAAAACTCATGCCCATAGAATGCTGGCGGCTGCAGGGCTTTACAGATGGGCAATTCCACAAAGCAGGGGCCACGGGGCTGTCGGATGCGCAATTATACAAGATGGCAGGCAATGCGGTCGCTGTACCTGTCATTTCCGCTTTAGGAGAGAAAATCATAGACATTTTCTGGAGGTCATCATGCCAAACCATGTAACGAATATTATTGAAATCAAGGGCGACCCAGCCCGGATCAAATCCTTGTTTGAGGCCGTCAAAAACGATGAGTACGGCCTCGGCTCCATCGATTTCAACAAGCTCACCCCCATGCCGCTGGAGTTGGATATTGAGGAAGGGAGCCGGACCACTCGTGGCCTTAAAGCCTACAAGGATTTCATTGAGGTTTACACCTTCAACGGCAAGAAAGAGGACTTCGACCTGCTGAATATTCCTGAGAAATCAGAGCAGGCATTCCTGCGGGTGCGACCAGACATCGACCGCGCCACTTGGGATTTGGGCAAACAGGCGTTTCAGAATGAGCAGAAACACGGTGCCGCTACCTGGTATAAGTGGCGGATCAGGAACTGGGGTACCAAGTGGAATGCCTACGGCTACGAGGACGGTGTCCAATTTGACGGGCATTCCCTGCGGTTCCAGACGGCGTGGGCGCCGCCCCAGCCGGTCATTGCTAAGCTGGCAACCATGTACCCCGACCTGGATTTTATCCACCAGTTCGCCAGCGAGGATATCGGCGTCAACTGCGGCGAGGATGAGTACCACAACGGCTCCCTATGTGGGGAGTACCGCCCAGCCCAGCAGGAAGCTGTGAATTTTGCCAACGACTTGTGGGGCTTTGACGGCATGGAGGAAGATGAGGATATGGATGATGGTGAAAGCATGGAAGACTAACTATTAAAAGTCAAGCCCCAAAATGAGAAAAATTGGAAATCGACGAAGAGTGGTGAAGGGCATGGAAAAA
>NZ_QWLE01000127.1:0-2808 GCF_009917365.1 Neglectibacter sp. X4
AAAAAAAAAGAAGGTGAGATTTTGAGCATAGACCACAACGACGATCCTTTTTGGAAAGCATATACCCCGCTGAATGACAAGCTGACCAAAGAGGGGAAGAAAGCCACCAAACTTGCTTACACCAAACCGGAAAATCAATGGCCCTACGAAAACTGTGATACCTACAAAGGCGTTTCCGCAATTCTGGCCCCGGATGCTGTGTTGCTGGACGCTGACGATCAGGACAACAGCGAATTGCTGTTGAAAGTGATCCAGGGTGAGGGGTTGAAGTGCCGGGTGACTGACCGGGACGGCGGCAGAGGTATCCACGCCAATTTCCTTGACCGGCAAGCGAGGATCAAGAAGGGCGCTACTGAAGTCATGCTGGCCTGTGGAATTGTGGTGGATATAAAGTTGGGCCGGAAGAATGGCTTAGAGTGTATCCGCTGGCAGGGGGTAGACCGCCGCACCGTTTATGATGAAGGCCCCTATCAGGATATTCCATGTTGGTTCTGGCCGGTGGATACCATGATCGACTTCCAGAGCATGGGGGACGGGGACGGGCGCAACGATACCCTATTTGCCTACATTCTCTCCCTTCAGCGTAACGGGCTGACCGTTGAGGAAATCCGGCAGACAATCACGATCACAAACAAGTACGTTTTGCGGGAGCCGGTAAGCGACAGGGAACTTGATACCATTTTGCGGGACGATGCTTTTACAAAGAAGTGTTTCTTCAAGGGTAACAAGTTCCTGCATGACCAATTTGCCGAATACATCATGCGGAACCACAATGTTTGCCTGATCCAAGACCAACTGTGCATTTACCAAGATGGCGTATACAATGCCACCGAGGACGCATTAGAACGGGCCATAATCAAAGAATTGCCGGTGCTGAAGGATTCGCAGATCAAAGAGGTTACAAAGCGCCTACGGCGTATCTCTCCTAAAAAAGAGCAGTCCCGGCCTACCCTGATAGCCTTTTCTAATGGTCTGTATGACCTGGAAACAGACGAGTTTAAGGAGTTCAACCCAAACGAGGTTATCTTGAACCGTATCCCCTGGCCCTACAATCCCGCCGCCTATTCGGAATTGTTGAATCACACCTTGAACAAGATCACTTGCAACGATCCCGGTATCCGGGCGCTGTTGGAAGAAGTTGCCGGTTACTGTCTGTACCGCCGCAACAGCTTAGAAAAGGCGCTGATCCTGATTGGTGAGAAGGGCAACGGCAAATCAACGTTTCTTTACATCATACACCATATGTTGGGAGATCAGAACATTGCTTCCCTTGATCTGAAAGAACTTGGGGACAGGTTCAAAACCGCTGAACTGTTCGGCAAGCTGGCAAATATCGGTGATGATATTGGTGATGAATTTATTGCCAATGCGTCCACCTTCCGCAAGCTGGTAACAGGGGATCGGGTGAACGCTGAACGCAAGGGACAAGACCCCTTCGAGTTTAATAACTACTCCACGTTCCTTTTCAGCGCAAATGAGATTCCCCGGATCAAGGATAAAACCGGAGCCGTACAACGGCGGCTTGCAATCGTCCCCTTCGATGCAAAATTCACCCCGGACGATCCCGATTATGACCCGCAATTAAAATACAAGCTGGCCCATCAGGAACACTTGGAATATATGATCGTGCTGTCCCTGGCTGGCCTGAAACGGGCGCTTGCACAAAAGCATTTCACAGAGCCGCAGAAAGTCAAGGCCGCAAACAGGGAGTATGAGGAACGCAATAACCCCTTAATCGGCTTCATTGATGAAATCGGCCTGGATGATATTTTGAATGAACCAACCAGGAGCGTTTACCAGCAGTATAACGCCTACTGCAACTTGAACAAGTTTACCGCACTTTCAAGCATTGAGTTTTCCCGGCAAATCTGCAAGCGGCTGAACCTGAAAACGAAAGACCAGCGGATTAAAGGGAAAAGTTGTAAAATCTTTGTGGCTGTCGCTGATGTCGCTGATTGTCGCTGATTGATTTAGTACATCAGCGACACCGGAAGCCCTTGCGCCGCAACAGTTTAAGCGTTGTTGTCGCAGATGTCGCAGATACTTTGAACTTCTTAATGTAAAATTTTGAATTGGATCGGAATGTACTAATTTATATAAGAGATTTTATTATATGTGCGACATCCCCGAAAAATCAGCGCAAAGCCTTGTGGCGCAACGGTTTTCAGTCCGAAAAATGTAAATTACATCTGCGACAGTATCAGCGACACCCCGCAAATATAGAAAGGTCGTGAAAAAGTTGAGAAAATGTTTTGTTTTCTACGAAAACGGCGAAATGATTTCCACGTTTCTTTCTGGATTTGAAAATATGGAAGAATCGGAGATCATTAACGCCGCCAAAAACTACGCAATAGGCGAACCCACCAACAAAGAGAATCGCCGCAACCTGAAGAACGTCAAGCGCCAGAAGTGCAAGCTGATAGCCGTGGTTGAAGTGCTTGGGTTCCTTGGCTCGCCGCTTCTCAATATGATCTATCCCGGTGAGGTTAGCCGGGATGTGGAAATCTGCCTGGATATTCTGGTAGATAAGTATTTGCCGATGTTCCAGGATAAGCAGAAAGGAGAGTAACCGCCATGACGCAAGAACAGCGGATCAACAGGGCGATTAAAGCGGCTTCCAAGCGGATTGATGCCGCCTACGCTGACGATCCCAGGGGCCGGATTGATGCGTATTTGCGTATTGCCTGGATCGTGGCCCACTGTCCCAGCGATTCCCTTGTGGAGTTGCTTCTATCCTGCTTCCCGTACATCAATGTGTAAGAAAGCCCCCATGTGTCACGCCTTCCACAACCTGACACATAGGAGCCG
>NZ_QWLE01000128.1:0-2771 GCF_009917365.1 Neglectibacter sp. X4
TTCAGGGAACCAATGAAGGCGGGTTCACAATCAAGACTTCCACCGGATCGGCCACGTCCCATTGGGCGGATTATGCCAATCTTTATGCCGGTTGTTGCGCCTATTTCGGTGGTACTTGGAGTAATGGGGATGATGCGGGGCCTTTCCGGTTCCATGTGGATTGTGCCGCCTCGAATTCCTATTCCCGTCTTGGCGCCCGCCTGATGTATAAGAAGAAAGCGGCCTAAAAACCGTTTCCTTGGGTAGTCACTGGTAGATTGTGGCACAACACAAAACTGAAACCTTCCAGCATTACAACCATTATCCCACCATAGAACGGGCCTTATTATGACTGGTAAATAAAAAAAGATAGCAGATAATGCCAATCTTTATGCCAGTTATTACGCCAATTTCAGTGGTAATTGGAATAATGGAGATAATGCAGGGCCTTTCCAGTTCAATGTGAATTATGCCACCTCGAATTCCAATTCCAATCTTGGCACCCACCAAATGTTTGATCCTTCCTTTTCGATGTTTAGGAATGATGTTACTGCCCCGGCCCCCGGCAACAGAACCGGGCCGGGGCTTTAACAATAAATGGTGCTGTGACTACCCGGCCACTTGGCAGAACACAAAAATTATTTCACCTGTATCAGTAGACTTGAAAATTAACTTTCAAGGTTGACCATTCGGGTTCAAAAAACATCAATGGAAACGGGGTGTTCCATGAAGCGGTACGGCAATATCTATGAAAAAATCTGTGACATGGACAACTTGCGGGAAGCCCACCGGAACGCCCGTAAAGATAAACTGTTCTATGCAGAAGTGGTGATGGTTGACAGCGACCCGGACAAATACCTTTCAGAAATCCGGGAAATGCTGATCAACCACACCTATTCTGTAAATCTGGACGATTACACAATTTCAACTATCAATGACAAGGGAAAACAACGTGAACTTTGGAAACTGCCCTATTTCCCACACCGGATCATTCAATGGGCAATCATGCTTCAGATTGAACCGATCTTCAACAAAGTTTTCACCGGGTTCACTTGTGCTTCCCTTCCAAACCGTGGGATCAAGAAAGCCCAAGAGTTGGTGAACACCTATCTGAAGGACGAACCGGGAACCCAATACTGTTTCAAGATGGACGTTCACCATTTTTACCCAAATATCAATCATAGGATTCTAAAGCGCCTGTTGCGCAAGAAATTCAAAGACCCTGAATTATTGACCCTGCTGGATATCATTATTGACAGCCACCCGCCCAAAGGTGTTCCGATCGGTTCTTATCTATCCCAATACTTAGCCAATTTTTATTTGTCCTACTTTGACCATTGGCTGAAAGAACAGTTACACTTGAAGTATGTTGTTCGCTATATGGATGATCTTATGATTTTCCACCATAGCAAACAGGTACTTCATTGGGTTGCCCGGAAAATCATGGAATACCTTGGAACTTTCCTTGACTTGAGCCTAAAGAAAAATTGGCAAGTGTTCCCCACTTCCACCCGTGGCGCTGATTTTGTCGGTTATAGATTCTTCCACGGGTTTACCCTGCTACGGAAAAAGACCTGTAAGCGATTCAAGAAACACATGGTGTTGATCCGGGAAAAGTGGGAGAGCGGGAAGCGCATTTGTTACAAGGAATGGTGCAGGATCAATAGCTATAAGGGTTGGCTAAAATGGTGTGACAGCTTCCGCCTAGCTGAAAAGTACATTACCCCTGTTTTGGCGGCGGCTGAAGATTATTATATCAATGTCATTAAGAAAAGAAAGGCGGTAACAGCATGAAAGACATGGGCATAGTCCGGGGAAGCCCGGAAATGGCGCAACCTTTGGTGGTTGGCACCGACACGGTTTTTGTTCACACCGACATTGAGCCGGTGACTGAGGATCAGAACGGAAACCCAATCGAAAATGAATTTCAATACCATGAAATTCAGTATGAAAAAGATGAATTTATCAAGTTGTTGGCGGAACAGACCGCCGAAAACAACGGCTTAATGAACACTATTCTGGGGGTGACAGAATGAACCGCAAAGAATTTGTGGCCCAGCAGATGAACCGGGCCTTCCAGCTTATGGCCGATGGGCTGAATCTGCGCGAAAGCCAAGCAATGGAAATTGCCGATCTCTATGAGGGATGGGCTACCGGCAAAGCCTACGCCACCGGAAAGATCGTAAAGTATGGCGTGAACGCCGATGGGGAAACCCAGCTTTACACCGTCCTTCAGGATCACACTTCCCAAGAGAACTGGACACCGGACACGGCCCCCAGCCTTTACAAAAAGGTTGGGTTCACTGATTCCGGGCTTCCGATCTGGACACAACCCCTGGGCGCTTCCGATGCCTACAACACCGGGGACAAAGTTTCCCACAAGGGGAAAGAATGGCTTTCCACCGTTGATGGCAATGTGTGGGAGCCGGGGGTATATGGTTGGGAAGCTGAATAAAGGCCCCTGGAAGGCCCTTACAGGGCCTTTTGCCTTTGGTAGTATAAATTTCATTGCCTGACCTTAAAACGCCGCCTAGCGGCCCAGCAGGGCGGGAATTTGACAAGGTAAAAGCGGCCCCCAATTTGTGGGGCCGTTTTTATATATCATTTTCAGAAAGGATGGTTTACATGAAAGAAGGGTTGTGCGCCGGGATCGGGATTGTGGGGGGCTTTATCGCTTCCTTGTTTGGGGGGTGGGATGCGGCCTTGATCACTCTGCTGATTTTCATGGGTATTGACTACCTGACCGGCCTGATCGTGGCCGGAGTGTTCCACAACTCAGAGAAAACGCCTAA
>NZ_QWLE01000129.1:0-2532 GCF_009917365.1 Neglectibacter sp. X4
TCTCGTAAATCCGCTTCAGACATACACTTCCGGGCAAGGTGTAGTTCTACCTTTTTAGGGTCAATACGCATGGTTTAACCTCACTTTCTGTTCTGATATGTTAATTTTCAAGGTGCATTGTGGTTTCCCACGACAGCGCCGGGGCGCTGTTTCGGCCCGGAACCACCGGGGCCATCATCAGGCGGGGACTTCTCTTGTGACAATCTCATTGTTTCGGTACACGGGGCCGCTTCCTGTCCAGCGGTATTGAGTGTTCCAGCTAATCACACCCTCCAAGCCCATAGTGGCTTCATTCACGTTTTTGGCCCAAACCTCAAGGTTGATTCTCTCGCCGGTCTTGATGTGCTGAATGCCAACGCTGAAAAGCTGTTCAGTCATGGTTAAACCTCCAATTCTGCGATAATCGCAACGTAATCATATTTTGTTTCCAGGTATGCGGCTTCCAGTTGGGCATCTTCCAGGGTGTCAAATTCCCGCTGGTGCTGGTTGCCTTCATGGTCGTTCCATTCCACAATGAACACGGTGGGCGGCTCCCTCCTTTTTACTTTTCAATCAGATTATCTATGTTCCGTTCGAGAACTTTTATGTTCTGTTCTTAATATACCAGATTATATTTGTTCTGTCAAGCCCTAAAATAGAATTTTTTTGTTCTGGACATTTTAAGGTAAACGTGCTATCCTTTAAAATGGAGGTGATTATAATGCCCGTGGGTGATCGTATCCGTGCTATACGCACAGAACGGGGACTTACTCAAAAAGAACTTGGTGAACTTTGCGGTATGGCTGATTCTGCAATTCGGCGCTATGAATCCAACAGAGGTAATCCCACACAGAAAACCTTGCTGAAAATTGCTAAAGCCCTGGATGTTCATTTGCGGGATTTGTCAGACAGTTCATGGTTGGAAGAAATTGACCGACAGTACCCCACAGCGGGGGAAGAATACGCCCGGTACAAGGCAGTAAACAAGTATCTGGAAGAAATGGGGTTCACTATTTCCGAGCGTCCAATTAAGTTGCGAGATGAAGAAGTGGACGATGAAGGGCATACGGCGAAAATCCCGGATGAATGGGAAATCATTCTTTCCAAAGACGGACACACCGCCACATTCACGGACGCAGAATTTGAAGAACTGCAAGCCGGGGCCAAAGAAGCCATTGAAGGAAAGTTCTACAAAAAGGTTCTGGAACAGCAAAAGAAATAACCCCGTCACAGGCCCACAGACGGCCCATAGAGCGGGGTTAGAGGGAAGGGGGTATCAAGTGACCACCACGGCGATAAAACGCCGTAGAACGGCCCACAGAGGGCAAAACAAAAAGAATCCCCACGGCGGCAACCGTAGGGATTCCGAAAGCACCCACCACAAGAAACCTACCAAAGAATCAAGGGTGGACAGGTACATTATAGCACCTGCCCTTGGTTCAGCGCAACCACTTTTGAAAGGGACAGGTGATATTTTTTGAAATTGCCGAATAATTACGGCTCCATATCGAAGCTGTCAGGCAACCGCCGCCGTCCGTATGTCGTGCGGAAAGAGGGCCGGATCATTGGATATACAGCTTCCAGGGAAGAAGGGCTTGCTTTGCTGGCCCAATACAACACCAATCCGTGGGACGTAGACCGGGCTAAAATAACGCTGGGTGGATTGTTCGACCTCTGGAAAGAAAAGAAGGCCCCAAAGCTGGGCAAGGCCAACCAGGACAGTTTGCGGGCGGCATTCAAGCACTGTTCAGCCCTCTGGAACCGGCCCTATAAGGAAATCAAAGCGTTTGAAATGCAAGATACCATAGATGGGTGTGGGCGTTCCTATGCAACACAGGGGGCAATCAAGAACCTATGGACACACCTTGACAAGTTCGCCCTGGAACTGGACATTATAACCCGCTGTTACTCCGATCTGCTGACCAGCACAGCGGCCCCGCCCACATCCCGGACGGTGTTCACACCAGGGGAAGTGCAAACGCTTTGGGAACACGCCGGGGAACCGTGGGTTGACACGGTGCTGATTTTCGTATACAGTGGGTGGCGCATCTCTGAACTGCTGGCACTCACCCCGGAAGATGTTGACTTGGAAGCCGGGACGATGAAGGGCGGCACCAAAACGGCGGCGGGGAAAAACAGGGTGATCCCGATCCACTCCAAGATTAGGCCCCTTGTGGAAGTACGCCTTGCCGAAGGTGGCCCCCGGTTGATCTGCTATGAGGGGAAGCCGGTTCCGGTGACTACATACCGCCTTTTCTGGCGGGACATTATGAAGCGGCTGAAAATGTCCCACGTCCCCCATGAGTGCCGACACACGTTTGAAACCCGCCTGGACAGCGCCGGGGGAAATCGCCGTTGCATTGACCTTCTTATGGGCCATGTTTCCAAAGATACCGGCAACAGGGTTTACAATCATAAGACGCTGGCAGAACTTCAAGCAACGGTTGAACTTCTCACGATTTAAGGGTTGAACTGTAACAAATTTGCAACACGGCCCCCGGAAACCCTTGAAATATCAAGGCTTCCGGGGGTATAATCTTTATGGTATAATAA
>NZ_QWLE01000130.1:0-2384 GCF_009917365.1 Neglectibacter sp. X4
TTTACAAACTCATACTCCGGGGTCATCTGCAGGGTCATGCCGCGATGAATTTCATTGTAAATGCTGGCCCGGCTCACCCCAATATACGCCGCGATTTTCGTTTTGCTTTCCCTGTTTTTCAGCATCCGTTCGATGATCAATCGGTCGCTCCACTTGATATCCTTACAACCGGTTCTTTTCATGTTCTGCTCCTTTTTGGTGCAAAAAAGACAAGCCCCGGCCTTCAGGCCGGGGCTGTCACTCATACCAGCAGCAGGCCCTCATCCTTTGCGGCCTGTGTGTTTACAATATCCTCACCGTTGCGGTAAATCGCTAAAATCCGAAACCCGTCCCGCAGCTTGGCTTTCGCCTTTTCCGGGTCGTCATAGGTCAGGATCCGCACGTGTACCTTGTCCATGAGCCAGTACACCCTGCCGGGGTTTGCCAAACTGTCCTCCATAGCCCGTTTCCGGCTTTTGGGTATGCTCATCTTGAAATCGTTTAAGCAAACAGGCTGCTGCATAAATTATCCGCTCCTTTATCCGTTAAACCGAAATATACCATTTGTACATTATCTAAACTTTTATACTGATTGTATTTTAGCGGGTTTGTCGAATTTTGTCAACAGGGAATATCCCTTTGGCAATAAAAAAAGAGGGAGCGCCCCATGGGGCACTCCCTCCAACTGTCTGTGCTTATCTCTGCGGGCCGGTATCCGCTGCCCTTTCCGGGGAATCTTCCCGGCTGCTTCCAGCCTGGGACTGCCGCGCCCTGGCAAGCTGCTCCCGGATGGGCGCGCACCCGGAAGATTCCGGGCTTTTCTGCCTGCCCCCCAGAGCCTCCGGCAGCTTTGCCTTCGCGGCCCTCTCCAGGGAATCCACCAGGGAGGCGGGGCCGGAGATTTTTATGGGGGTGGGCGCTTCCCCATTTAGATTCATAAGCAATTCCCGTTCCACGGATTCTTCAGGCTGCATACCGCCCGCGTCCAGCCTGTCCCGGTACTGCTTCATCTCTTCCGAAAGAACCCTGGCGATGGGGCCGGACAGGCCCTCCGGGCTGTCAATTTCCACCTGGGAGACAACCCTGCCGTCCCCGGCTTGCAACGCTATACCAGCGCTGCGGGAATCCCCCAAAATGGTAACCATGGACTGCTCCTTCCCCGGCTGGGCGGGGAAATTGCCGCCCAAAGCCTGCCACGCCTCAAGGTGCTCCTTGCTGAGAGGGTGCATGGTTTCAGAATCCAGCGCCCTGTCCGCCAGAGCCTCCGGCAGCTTTTCCTTTGCGGCCCTCTCCAGGAAATCCACCAGGGGTGCGGGGCCGGAGATTTTCACGGCGGCAAGGGCGTCGTCCTTTGTCCCCACAACCAAGGCCTTTTCCGCCCTTTCCTCCCATCCCCCTGGGGAGCTGCCCTCCGCGAGCCAGCCGCTGTACTGCTGGAGTTCCTCCGAGAAAAAGTCTGTGACAGGGCCGGACAGGCCCTTGTAGGAGGTAAATTCCACCACAGGGAGCATGCTGCCGTCCTTTCCCTTCAGGCCCATATTGACGGTTTCCATGCCATCGGGAGCAAGAGCGGACGGTTCTCCCGGTTCCTGGTATTCCGGGATTTCCGGGGTATACGTGTGCCGCGCCGCGGCCTGCCTGACCACCAACTGCCCGTCGGACACCCCGGGCAGGGGCGTGTACATGCCCATGTCCCCGTTCCATTCCGTGAGCTGGTCCTTTGCGGGAACCCGACTTTCCGCCTCCCACTGGCCCGCTTCCTCCCAGATACCGGCAGTGTCCGGCGCGTCCTGGATTCCCCGCTTCCTGCCCGCGTCCAGCACAGCGGAAGCTATGGGCGCGTATGCTTCGGGGTAAAACAGGCTGGCCCCGCCCTGGGGGGCAGGGGCAGGAAGGCATAGGGGACAGCGGCGGCAGACAGGCCCTCCCGGAGGAACCCTGTGTCCATGGCCCGGACAGCGGCGGCGCTGAAAATCAGGTGTTCGAGGGTATCTTGCCCTGCCAGCAGCACCTGGGCGGCAACCGCGTCCTCGTTCCATTCCACCCGGACAAAGGCCCCCTGCCAGGGGGTAAGGGCATCGTTTGCCTGGTTCAAGGACTGAATCCCCACCCCGCCCGCCTTTTCCCAGTCCGGCAGGTTCCTGCTGAAACCGTCCACAAGCACGTCCTCCTGGGTTAAAGGCCTGCCCAGGGCTTGGGCCTTACTCTGTCCCAAAGGCACGAAAAGTCTGTTTTCCTGGGGGATTTCCGGCAGATACCGGTCAAGCCACGCCTGCTGCTCCTCCATAGCGTAAGGGCCGGGAAACGCCGGCGCCAGAATGTACACCTGACAGCCCTCCTGCCCTGCCAGCAGCCTTGCGGCCTCTATCATGCTCCACTCCGGGGCAAGGTTTGCAAAATATCCC
>NZ_QWLE01000131.1:0-2370 GCF_009917365.1 Neglectibacter sp. X4
AGCCTTTCAACACTATCACCTCATCTTTTTAGTGGCGGCTCCCGGGATTCCTTCCCTCAGCCGCTTTCCCTAAAACAGTATGACACAACGCTTCCTTTTCAGTACTTTTCACCAATCCCTATATAGAAACCGGCGGCGGAGAAAGTCCTATTACCTTTTCTCCGCCGCCTGCTTCTCTACATGTTCATCTCAGTTTTTCTGCATGTACAGCCAAACCAATGGCCTCCTGAAAGTTTAACCTTCCATCAGCTCCAGGTCATACAGGCCGGCAATGCCATAGCCGTCGCAAAGAATCAGCGGGGGCACGTTGCCTTCGTTGCCTTCCTGGGGGAAGTTCGTCCAAACGGTCTCGTTGCACTCATGGAAGTCAACAGGGCGGTACATGGTGGAAATGTGAGGCACTTCGTCCAGGAACAGGATATTAAGCTGCTCCCACAGATCCTTAATCTTCGCCTCGTCGGTTTCCTTGGCCAGATCCATCAGGATCTTGTCTGCTTCCTCGTTATAGTAACGGCCCATATTGAAAGTCATGGTGTCGGGGAAATCGCCGCCGAAGCCATACATGGTCTGGTAAGCGCGCAGCCAGGGGGCGGAAACAGCAGCGCCTGCGTAGCTGTACATAGCGATATCAAAGTTGCCGGTCTGAACATCCTCTGTCCAAGTGGGAGAATCAGGGAAGTAAGCCTCAATGCTGATGCCAATGCTCTTGCCTGCGGCAGCAGCAATATTGATGGCAGCCTGCCAGTCAGACCAGCCAGTGGGACACTCTGCCTTGAACACCAGGTTCTGGCCGTTATACTCGCGGATGCCGTCGCCGTCGGTGTCGGTGATACCGGCTTCGTCCAGCAGCTTGTTGGCGCCTTCTACGTCATTGCCTGCGGACTGATAGGGCTTCAGGGCTTCCTTATCCTTAATCAGGGCCTGCTCGCCGTCGGTGGGGTTGAACAGGGTGCGGGGGAAGTCCGCGAAGGTGTAGGACTGTCCGGTCATAGCGGAAGAGATAACCTGGTCAAAGTCAATAGCCATGGCAAGAGCCTTACGTACTTCCTTCTGATCCAGGCCAGGCTTCTGGGTGTTCAGCACCAGGCCGGGCATGGACATACCTAACTGATAAGGAGCATCATCAAACCAAGTGGAGATAGGCAGATCCTTTTCCAGCCACAGCTTCTGCAGATCAGATACATACTGCTGGTTGATGTCAATTTCGCCAGCCTCGAAAGCACGGGCGGAAGCGGCGTTGTCCTTATAGATGTTGTGGGCAACATACTTCGGCACAGGCAGCTTGCCCCACATGGAGGCATCCTGGCCCCAGTAATCGTCATTGCGGGTCATAACCTCGCGCTGCTCGGAGTCATAGGTGGTGGGACGGTAAGGCCCGGTAACGGGGGCATCCCACATGGTGGCATTCTTTATCTCGTTGCTGTCGCCATTCAGTTCGCCGTCCAGCTTCTCCAGATACGCCTTCTGCATCATAAAGATGTTGGTGAGGAATTCCTCTACCTTGTAGGGGTTGTACTGGGGATAGGTGATGTCGGTAACAGTGGCGTTTGTTGTTGTCAGCAGCTTTGCCCCAGCCCGAAGGCGGTAAGATGTCAAATAGCTGATGGGGGACTCCCTCAGGTAGAACTTGAACAGATTGGAGCAGGAAGTCTTTTGCACCCCGCCTGCCTGGGCTATATCTTCCAGCTTGATTTTCTGGGAATAATTCTGGCGGATATAGTCTGTCATAGCCTTAAGCAGGGTGAGCCTGCGCTCCTTGACAATACCGCCAGGCTCCTCCTGGCCCGCGAATACATTTTTATAGAGGTTCAGCCACATTTCAAACAGCAATAGCTGGTTTTCTAAAACCTCCTCTCCCCCCTGACGGGCAAAAAGAGTTTCTATGCCCTGCAAAACCTGCTTCTCCCACAGCTCCTCCCCAGACAGGGGCACGCAGGGAAAGCGCCCGGAAAGGAAAGGCACCACAAAACGCTCTTCCACATACCGGGACGTACACAGCAGCACAGGGTGAAGCTGCAGGCATAAAAACTGGCAGCCTGTCCCATCCTCTGAGAAAAAACGGTGCCTGCACTGCGCGTTAATAAACGCACCCTGACCAGCTTCCAGAGGGAACACGCCGCTTTCCGCCTCCAGGAGCAGATGCCCTTCCCGCACCAGGACAAATTCCATCTCCTCGTGGCTGTGCGGCTCTGTGGAGCCGCCATACTCCTCCAGGCTGGCTTCCCGGACACGCACCGGATGGCCTTCAAAGTCATACCGCGAAACCTTCCGGCCCTCCTCCCGCACTTCTTTGCAAGCCTTCATCTGCTATGCCTCCACCTCCCTGTCCAGAGCATTGCCTTTCGTGAAACGGGGAACAAAAAAGTATAC
>NZ_QWLE01000132.1:0-2328 GCF_009917365.1 Neglectibacter sp. X4
CCCAAGAGGAACCGCAAAGAACAGCGTGACTATGATAAATATCTCTATAAGCTGCGTCATTTGGTAGAAAACTGCTTTCTTACACTGAAACGCTGGAGAGGGATTGCTACTCGTTATGCTAAGACCTCTGATGCCTTTATCGCTGCGGTACACGTCCGTTGTATCGCTATTTGGGCTGCTATTCGTGCTTGACTCATGTAGACACTATTTAGAAAGGCTTCGCAGTTTCAGACCGATGGATGATGATTTTATGCGCTGCCTTTTCAAAGACAACATCCCTTTAGCTGAAATGGTGCTTCGCATTATTACGGGTAAGCCTGATTTAGTGATTACTGACTGTCAGACGCAAAAGGATATGAAGCGGCTGGCTGGGGCGCGTTCTATCTGCTTGGACGCATACGGAACAGATTCTATCGGGAAAAAGTATGATATGGAAATTCAGCGGGAGGATAAGGGGGCAGACCCGCACCGAGCAAGATTTCATTCCAGTGTGCTGGATATTGAAAATCTGGATGCTGGGCAGGAATTTCGTGAACTGCCTGACACATATACCATTTTCATCACCGAAAAGGACTTTTACGGGAAAGGTGAACCAGTTTATCTTATTGAGCGGATGAACATTACCACGGGTAAACCTTTCGCAGACGGGGAACATATTTTTTATGTGAATGGCGAGTATCGGGGCAATTCCGACATAGGGAAGCTGATGCACGACTTTAACTGCACCGATGCCGCAGATATGAATTTCAAGCTGTTGGCAGACCGTACCAGGTATTTGAAGGAAAATCCGAAAGGAGTGAGCGAAATGTGCAAAGTGATTGAGGATATGCGGAAGGAAGAACGCGAGGAGGCCACAAAAGCGGAAAAACAGAGAACAGTATTTCGTATGTTAGCAGACGGAACTTTGGCCCTCGAAAAGATTGCCGAGTACGTTGGTCTTTCACTCGATGAAGTGAAGAAACTACAAACGGCGCAAAAAGTTTAAGCACCAGGGCTATTCAAGGCCGGGAATCTGACAACAGGTTCCCAGCCTTGTTTTACGTCCAAAACATGAACAATCTATGAATTATATTAAAAAGTCCTTGACAACAAGCAACAGGCAAAACAGCTAAATCTATACTTATTAGCTGCGGCGCTCGTATGGCTCCCTTTGACATCCGGGAGGTACGGGAACTGATGGAGGGCGATGAACTGGAACTTGAAAAGATAGGCGACCGCAAGACGGCGCTGTTCTGTATCGTGTCCGACACGGATATGACATTCAATTTCATTTCTGCGATGGTTTATACGCAGATGTTCAACGTCCTGTGCGACAAGGCGCTGGAAAACGGCGGCGCACTGAAAACCCATGTTTGTCGCTCATATTCCGTATGCCGTAATACGTCCGTTTGTTGGAAACGTACTTGTGATGATCTACGAAGTTGACCGCGCAGAAAATAATCGCCGATTGGACGGCGGTACACTGCCAAGAGGCCGAAGAGAGCTGCCGTCCTAAGTAGCGGGAGATACACGTCCGCTCGAATGCGGCGTTGAAGGCTGTCTTGGTGACAGTCTCATCCTCCAGAGCAGCCAGCACCCGGTCGCGGAGCTGCTCCCCACGGGCCAGATCGACCACCTGGGTCGGTTCATCGTCAAAGGCATAGGCAAAGAGGAGAATTTCAAATCTGGGGGAATCCGAATAGGCGTACACACCGCACTTCGGAAGATCCACGTCAGAAAAGGTCTCGATGTCGATTGCTAACAGGCTCATACTTGCCTCCTGATATGGCAAAGAGGGGTGGAGGCCCTCCACCCCTCTCGCCAAAAGTCGTGTGTTTGTCAGGAGAGGAAATCCTCGTCCTCGTCCGCCATGGCCTCAAAGTCATCGCTGGCCTTGGAGCGACCGCCGAGAGCCTCGCCGTCCTTTACGAACTGGACATTTCCGAGTCCGGCAGCAACTCCCCGATTCCCGTTGCTATTGTAGCCGTAGAAGGTAACGCTGACATTGCAGTAGCAGCCGCTGTACACCTCGCTCTGGTCGATGATGGGCTGCACCTTGCGGTTCACCACCTGGGGAGCCTGACGGCTGTTGGCGTTGAGGAAGAAGCTCCCGGCATACGCCTCGTCATCGGGCCGGTCGGTGTCGCCGTCCCGGAGAGGGGGCTTGAGGTTGGGGGGAATCTTGCCGCCCCACTTGCCCACGGAGTCCTTCTTGGCCTGTTCGATGGCCTTCTGGATGGCGGTGATGGTCTTGGCGTCCTTCTTGGACACGATAGGAGGCTGGAACCACAAGGCCCATCTGCTCCATCTGCCGCGCTGTCTGCCGGCCCAAGGTGATCTGGACAGGAA
>NZ_QWLE01000013.1:0-254 GCF_009917365.1 Neglectibacter sp. X4
CTGGGCCGCCCGATCTCCCGCCTCGCTTCCGGCGCCCACTGATGCCGGCATTTCTTGCACTGGTACTTTTGATGTCCATGAGCGTCTTTTCCATAGCGATAAAAGTCTGTTTTGTTGTTGCATTTCGGGCACCTTATTTGGTATAATTTTTCCATGAAGACTCGTCTCCTTTCGGGAGGTACTTGGATTTGTGGTGAAACCATTGTACCAGAAGGGCTGGCGGGTCTTCAACTTTCATTTTAGTTTACAGTACG
>NZ_QWLE01000014.1:0-56431 GCF_009917365.1 Neglectibacter sp. X4
AAAACCATTGTACCAGAAGGGCTGGCGGGTCTTCAACTTTCATTTTAGTTTACAGTACGAATATTCTCAAAAGGAGGAATTTTTATGAAATTCGCTTTAATTACCGGAGCGACAAGCGGAATTGGATATGAGTTGGCAAAGTTATTTGCCAAAAACGAATATGGCCTAATCCTAGTATCATCAAGTCAAGATCATTTAGATAATGTCAAGAAAAAGCTGCAAGGACATTATTCTACACCTATCTATGTTATTGAACAGGATTTAACTCAAATTGGGGCAGCATATGAGGTTTATCAGAAAGTAACAAAAGAACAAGTACCTGTTACAGTTCTAGTGAACAATGCAGGTTTTGGGCTTGTTGGCGCAACAAATGAAATCGACTTGAAGCAAGACGAACAGATGATAATAATTAACACGTTGAATCTTGTAATATTAACTAAATTGTTTATCGCGGAGATGTATAAATGCGGTCAAGGGAAAATACTAAATGTTGCTTCGACAGGTGCATTTCAACCCGGTCCATATACTTCAACCTATTTTGCAAGTAAAGCGTTTGTATTGAGCTATTCCAGAGCTATAAGATATGAGGCAAAATCAAAAGGTGTCCAAATTTCAACACTTTGCCCCGGAGCAACTAGGACAAACTTTTTCGTTCGAGAGGGAACGGTTACTCCCACAAATTCTATGACCGCTGAAAAGGTTGCTCAAATTGCCTTTTCGGGTTTAATGAAAAATAAGGAGATAATTATTCCCGGTTTGAAAAACAGATTACTACAACTTTTCCCAACTAAGATTAAAATGATTAGTGTTGCCTTTAGGGACAACTCCTTATTGCGCAGATGGTGGTTTGACATGACGGTGTAGCCACGGTTGCGCTCCACGCGGAAAACTGCCATAGTGTAATACTCCTTTGCGGTAGATTTGTTACGCAGTAGAAGCGCGATTTTGAGGGGTCAGGTATAAACACCTTGCCCCGCCAAAACCGCGCCCGAAAAACCGTATGGCGCAAGGCTTCTTATGCCCCTACTGTGTAACAAAGGGCATAAAAAAAGCGGCGTCCCTTTTCTCCCCGCGTGGGGAGTGAAGAAACGCCGTCATGGTCGGTATATGAAATTGTCATGGTATAGGGGCTATCTGTGTGCTGCCCTCTCCGGGCGTCTGGCTCTCGCGGTGCTGTGCATATCAAGGCTCTTTCCTCAAAAGTAGTAAATCGGTAGTAAATTCCTTGTCCATATCCGCGAAAGTGCCTGTATTTCAAGGCTTTTCAGAGATAATCAAGGTTGTTTTTGATATAAGCAGTAAAGAATGATAAAGGGCATCCAACTGTTGCATTGGAAATGCTGCATTAAGATCGTTTTCATTTTCTAATGATGAGTATATTGAATAAAGCGAATAGCATATTGCCAGCAATCGACGATACGGATGACGTCCGCTCGCAGGATTTATTAGCAAAGCTTCTTCCAGCCTTTTTGAGTATTTAATAACCTCCATCATTTCATTTTCAGTTTTTCTAATATCTTCCAATATGCTGATTTTTTCTGGAGCAGATAGTTTGAAGCATTTTTTAAGCCGTTTATCATGCCCATCCATTAGATCGATGTTCTTTGTCGGAATTACAACATTATATGAATCGAGCAAACGAGCTTCATGAAACCCTGATGCACTTTGATATGCAAGTCCATCAAAACATGAGCTTTGCTGAATCCATTCCATTAAAAGCTGCGGAATAACATACTCTTCGTAATAATATGTATTGCTTTTTAAATATTTGTGGTCAATGCCTACAAAACATGCTATCCTTAAAGGTAAAGTAAGCAAATACTGTTCTATTGCTTCCAAACGATCTGCCTTTTGTTCGTCTGTTTTTGAATCATCATACTCTTGGAGATATTCACTCCCCTTTTTTGCGAAATGCAGAAATACCAATTTTTCCTGCAACTCATATAAACAAAAATGAAATACCTTTGGCATACCACTTTCCATCCATGCCAGTTCCAACATTTCATTTGCAAAAAGTTTTAACCCAGGGTATACAGATAAATATAGGCATGGGTCACCCGAAATGTTAAATCTCTGTGACGAGACACGCTGACGTTTGCTATAAGGTATATGAAACAACGCCTTCCTATCATAAGAACCATTTCCTTGACGAATCCGTACCATCAACGATTCCCGATCTATGGTAAGCTCCCTTATTGCCCCATCATGTTTTAACAATTGTATTAAGTCAGCAAATTGCTTTCTCTTTTCCAGATGCTGATGATTTTGATCCAATTTTAAAATGTTTAAAATTTTTTCACATTGTATTTTCATTTTTGGAATGATTTTTGCTGACAAATTATTATAAAAAGATGACGGAAAGTCATCGAAAACGGTCGCGGCTGAGTCAGTTAACTCCTTCAAAATACTATCATAATACTGTGACAGCAACTCAGTCATAGGCTGATGCTCTTGCATTATCGTTATAAGCAAACTATATTTTTTTAGAATCTGATGAATATTGTAAATCATTCAATTCAACCCCTCTTTAAAAAAATTGCCGTAGCAAGCCACAGGACTTCGTTTACCGCTTCTTCTGCTGAATATATAGGGTGGCTCATCTTAACTTCAAACGGAATCCCCTCTATGATAATAATCTGCTTAATCACCATATTAATAACTACTGATAGCTTTGTCTCCAGCTTTTGTAATATTGCGGATGAATTCTCTTTGTCCTTCGCCGAAGTCTGCACCTACAGTAATGGCGTTTTTGTCGTAATCATCCCCTTATCGCCATTCTATAACATCGTCATTATATTGTAAAGCACCAAATGTCCGAAATGCTATCGTTAAAATTTGCACCCAAAGTCATGCTTGGATGCATTGTATCAAATTGTGGTACGCAAGCCAGATGGGATAGCCGATGAACACTATGTCTGCCCAGCACTGTCCTCTTTGGCCTGAACAGCTTTATGGTGGTAAATTACAATGCTGTGCTGAACCAATTTTCCTCAACCGCCGTGGTGGCGTTCGGGGTCTGCTGCCGTGTGACCGGGTTCTTCTACGCCATTGTGGGCACGCTGTGCAACTCCACCATTCCCATCCTGTCCTACAATCACGGAACCAAAAACAAGCGGCGCATTAACCTGGCCGTCCGCTACGGCTATATCTACGCCCTGTGCCTGATGGCGGTGGGCACGGTGCTGTGCATGGGTTTCCCGGAGGTGTTTCTGTGGATGTTCAACGCCACCGACGACATGATCGCCTCCGACATTGTGGGCCGTGGGAGTAGGATCGGTCTGATGACCGTCCCAATTGCAGTAGGGAAAATAGCTAATAGAACCCGAGAACTGATACGGATGGTGTGTACAGCGAATGAGGTAGAAATAATAGCGGGCCATGTAGGGAAGAACCATATACATCTTCTGGTATCCGTACCACCGCATCTGTCAGCAAGCAAATTGGTACAATATATCAAGCGCGGATTGTCAACGCGGTTCAATACGCACCATACACAAGCCGCCTTTTCGGTGTCCGACGCAATGCCCCGCGCTTCGCCGTAAAGCATTTTCGCAAGGGCTTCAACCTCTGCCGTGTCCGGTATGTATTCGGGCTTGTCCTCTTCAACCATCACAAGCGTCGGAAGGGGAGCGGGCAGCGCGTCTGCTTGCCCTGCTGCCGAAGGCGGCTTTTCCTCTGTCCCGCTCTGCGGCATAAGAAGGGCAAGCAAACCCGCTATTGTCAGAACCGCTATAACGGCGGATACGGTCAGCCGCCGAACTGCTTTCCGGTGGAGCGGGCGCGGGCTTGTCCGGCGCGGCGGACGGTGGGCGGCGCTGCTGTGCTGCGTATTCCCGCCGCTTTCGTTCGAGATTGCCAAATTCCCGCGTACCTCTTCAAAGTAGATCACATTCCCGCGCGGCTCTGTCCCCGTCATAGCTCCGCCCCTTCCGCGTCAAGCGAAAGCTACCATTTCGGATTGCTGCGGAATTCTTCGTTCGGGCAAACGTCGCAATTTTCGGCGCTGCACCCCGCGCAATACTGTTTATGAAAAGCGTCGTCCCACGGCGCTTCGAGAACCGGAAAGGAACGAAGGAAGCCCGCCAGCGTGGGCGCGTCCTTTGTGATTGCTTCAAAGACGGTCGCTTCCTGCCACTCCCGCTCTTTGATTGCTGCTTCGTCAATTACGCACCCGTTCGCGATTTTCTCTTTAAGAAGCTGAATGAACGGAATTGCCGCCGTTACGCAGCGTCGCGGTCTGCAAAAACTTCCGTATTGACTGAATAGCATTCGTTTTCGCTATCCCAATTCCAAAAGCGAATTTTGTACCGCATTTCTGCCATGTTGAATAGCCCCTTTCCTGTGGATTATTTCGCGGCGGCGGATCGACGGTTTCCGCGCTTCGCGATATTGTATTGAAAAACAGTCTGCGCGCGGCCGGCGCTATAAATCTTCCGCTTGTTCGCGTTCCGCTCTCCCGTGTACCCGCGCTTCAACTCTTCATAAACAGCCGCGACGCTGCGCCCGATCTGTGCGGCGATTTCCTCCACTCGAACGTCCGCGTTATGCAGCTTTTCGATCTCGCGGCGCTGATCGAATGTCAAATACGTGTATTTGTCCATCTTTTAACCTCCTTCCGCCGTCCACCGAGATAAAAAAATAAGCAGTAGAAAACACTCTGGTTTTCTCTGCTTTTAATGTTACTCTCTTCAAGGCACTCCCCAAAATAAAAAAAGGATTGACAAAAAGACTGATTTTCTGTATAGTGTACTCATTGCGTTTGCATCTGAAAAAGGGCGGCTCCCGAAGGAGGTGGGGCGGCCCATAAAAGCGGCCCTGTTCTTTCGCCGCGAAAGCTTTTTTGCTTTTGCTTTTTATCCTTTGCGGATGGCGATCCTCCGGGCGCGTGCCGGCAAGGCTCTTGCCGGGCGTCCCAACTGGGCCGGGTTATGTGTGAATAACAAAAGACACGCAAAACTTATTTCGCAAAGGGGATGCAGAAAATTGAACAACACCATTCTTTCCTTACAAAACATCGCTGTGTCTTATGGCGGGGAGCAGGTGCTGGGGGGCTTCCACCTGGATATCCAGGACGGGGAGTTCGTCACACTGTTAGGCCCTTCCGGCTGCGGCAAAACCACGGTTTTGCGCACCATCGGAGGCTTTATCCAGCCGGACGCGGGGGATGTGTTTTTTTATGGGAAAAACATCACGGCCCTGCCGCCGCACAAGCGGGAGGTAAACACCATTTTCCAGAAATACGCCTTGTTCCCTCACCTGAACGTGTATGACAATATCGCTTTCGGGATGCGTATCAAAGGGAAAAACGAGAGGGAAATAAAGGCCACAGTCCATGAGATGCTCTCCATGGTGAACCTTACGGGCTATGCCCACCGGGGGATAAGCCAGCTTTCCGGAGGGCAGCAGCAGCGGGTGGCTATTGCCAGGGCCTTGGCAAACGAGCCGAAGGTGCTGCTTTTGGACGAGCCTTTAGGCGCTTTGGACTTGAAGCTGCGCAAGGACATGCAGGTGGAGCTGAAAAAGATACAGCAGCAGACAGGCATTACCTTTGTGTTTGTCACCCATGACCAGGAGGAGGCTTTGTCCATGTCTGACACAGTGGTGGTGATGGACGGGGGGGATATCCAGCAGATAGGCACGCCTACGGATATCTATAACGAACCGAAGAACGCCTTTGTGGCAGACTTTATCGGGGAGTCCAACATCCTGGACGGCCTGATGCTGGAGGACTACAGCGTCCGCTTTGCCGGGCACACCTTCCAGTGTTTGGACAAGGGCTTTGGGAAAAACACCCCGGTGGACGTGGTGATACGGCCGGAGGACATTGACGTGGTGCAGGCAGATTCCACCCACATCACCGGAGAGGTTACAGCCGTTACCTTCAAGGGCGTGCACTATGAAATTATTGTGGACGTGGCGGGCTTTAAATGGATGATACAGTCTACAGACTTCCGGGCTGTGGGGGATCGCATCGGCCTGTCCCTGACCCCGGACGACATCCACGTAATGGCGAAGTCGGAATACTCCGGCAGGTTCGGGGATTACAGCACCTTCTCGGATGAAATGGACGAGGATATGCAGGCGGCAGGGGAAGAGGAGGGCAAAGCAGATGAAGGCTAAATCCAGGCTCCTCTCCGCGCCCTACACGGTGTGGATGACTATTTTTATCGTGCTGCCCATGCTTTTGGTGGCATGGTTCGCTTTTACCGACAGGGCGGGCCATTTCACCCTGGAAAATATCCTGAGCGTGGGGCAGTATTCCAATGTGTTCCTGCGTTCCATCTGGCTGGGGGCGGTGGCGACCTTTATCTCCCTGGTGATGGGCTATCCTTTGGCCTATATCATTTCTAAAATGAGCGCCAAGCGCCAGAGCGTGATGGTGATGCTGGTGATGCTGCCTATGTGGATGAATTTCCTTCTGCGCACCTATGCCTGGATGACGCTGTTAGAGGACAACGGCCTGATAAACGCGGCCCTCAGGGCTTTGGGGTTTAACGGCATACATATGATAAACACAGCGGGGGCTGTGGTGCTGGGAATGGTGTATAATTACATCCCTTATATGATTCTGCCCCTGTATTCTGTCCTGACAAAGATTGACCAGAGCGTAATAGAGGCAGCGGAGGATTTGGGCGCAAACAGCCGCCAAGTGTTTTTCAAGGTGGTGGTGCCCATGTCCATGCCCGGCATTATCTCCGGCGTGACTATGGTGTTTGTGCCGGCGGTGAGCACCTTCATCATCTCCAAGATGCTGGGGGGCGGTGCGAACCTTCTCATTGGCGACCTGATTGACATGCAGTTTTTAGGCAGCGCCTATAATCCCAATTTAGGCTCCGCCATCTCCCTGGTGCTGATGGTGATTATCCTTATCTGCATGGGCATTATGAACCAGTTTGACGACGGGGAGCCAGGGGAAGGGGGTGTGTTGCTGTGAAAAAGACAGGCGGCCGGATTTACACCTTCCTGGTGTTCTTGTTCCTTTACGCGCCGATTTTGGTGCTTATTGTCTTTTCCTTCAACGATACGGAGACGGCCAGCCGCACGGTGTGGAGCGGCTTCTCCTTTAAATGGTATCAGAAGCTTTTTGAGGACAGGCTGATTCTGGAGGCTTTGCGCAACACCCTGCTGATTGCCGTAATAGCGGCGGCGGCTTCCACAGTGCTGGGCACAGTGGCGGCTGTGGGGATTAACTCCATGAAGCGCCTGCCCCAGCGGATCCTGATGAATATTACCAACTTCCCCATGGTGAACCCGGAAATTGTTACAGGCGTTTCCATGATGCTGCTGTTCGTGTTTGCCGTAGGGCTGTTTGGCGGGCGCAGCCTGGGCATGGGTTCTATCATCGCGGCCCACATCACCTTCTGCCTGCCCTATGTCATTTTGTCTGTGCTGCCAAAGCTTAGGCAGATGGATCCAAACCTCTATGAGGCCGCCCAGGACTTGGGCTGCCCGCCTGTAAAGGCCTTTTTCAAGGTGGTGCTGCCGGAAATCATGCCTGGGGTGGTGACAGGGATGATTATGGCCTTCACCCTGTCCATCGACGATTTTGTTATCAGCTATTTCACCAGCGGCACCACCCAGACCCTGCCTATTTATATCTACTCCATGACCAGGAAGCGGGTAAGCCCGGAGATAAACGCCCTGTCCACTGTGCTCTTTGCGGTGGTGATGGCGCTGCTCATTGTGGTGAACGTGCGCCAGGGCCGGGGAAGGCGCCCGGCAAAGGAGGAAGGCTAATGAAAAAGATACTTGCTTTCCTTTTCGGCCTGTGCCTGCTCTGCGCCCCCCTTCCGGCCTCTGCCTCTGAGGGCGTTACCATTAACGTGTATAACTGGGGGGAGTATATCGCAAACGGCACAGACGGCTCCATGGACGTAAACGCGGAGTTTACCCGCCGCACCGGCATTAACGTAAACTATACCACCTTTGACAGCAATGAGTCCCTCTATTCCAAGCTGGCTGGGGGCGGGGCGGATTATGACATCATCATCCCCTCGGACTACATGGTGTCAAAGCTGATAAGCGAGGGCCGCCTGGCCCCCCTGGATTTTGAGAATATCCCCAACTTCCAGTATATTGACAAGCAGTTCCAAAACCCCAGCTATGACCCGGAAAACCTCTATTCCGTCCCCTACACCTGGGGGGTGGTGGGCATCTTCTACAACACGGACTACGTGGAGGAGGTGACAAGCTGGGACGCGCTGTGGGACAGCCGGTATGCCGGGAAAATCCTCACCTTTGATAACCCCCGGGACGCCTTTGCCATTGCCCAGTTCCGGCTGGGGCTTGATGTGAATTCCACGAATCCGGACGATTGGGAGGAAGCGGCCCAGCTTTTAAAGGGGCAGAAGCCCCTTGTCCAGGCCTATGTGATGGATCAGATTTTTGATAAGATGGAAAGCGGGGAGGCCTGGCTTGCCCCCTACTATTCCGGGGACGCGGCTATCCTGGTGGACAACAGCGACACTATTGCCTTTGCCGTACCGGAGGAGGGAACCAATTTCTTTGTGGACGCCATCTGCATCCCCGCCACCTCCCAGCACAAGGCCGAGGCCGAAGCTTATATCAACTTCCTGTGCGAGCCGGAAATCTCCGGGGCTAACATGGACTATGTGGGGTATTCCACCCCGGAGACAGCGGCAAAGGAATATCTGGATCCGGAGGTGGCGGACAGCCCCCTGCATTATCCCAGCGGGGAGGTTGTGGCAAAAGCCCAGGTTTTCGTGAACCTGCCCCAGGAGGTCAGCAGTTTGGTAGACAAGCTGTGGGCCGAGGTGAAAATGGGCGGGCCAGGGGAATCGGCGGTGCTTATCGCCATTATCCTGGGCTTTCTGGCAGTGTACATCGCCATTATTCTCTATAAACGGCGGAAGCGCAAAAGGGAAATGGAATAGCGGTTTTCAGATCAAACCCTTTCTCAAAAAGGTTTGCAGGCTGTGGGACAATACGTTCACAAGGCGAACGTTTAGTCCCGCGGCCTTAAAAAAGGCAGGTGGAATATTATGCTAAACGGCATAGAGGGCCTGCGGGCCGACTGTATGCAGTGCAAAAAATGCGGGCTGTGCGAAACCCGGAACCATGTGGTGTTCGGGGTGGGGCACCCCCAGGCAAAAGTCATGCTGGTGGGGGAAGGCCCTGGCGAGCACGAGGACTTGGAGGGGGAACCCTTTGTGGGCCGGGGCGGGCAGCTTCTGGACAAGCTGCTGGCGGCGGTGGATCTGGACAGGCACACGAATATCTATATTACCAACATCGTCAAGTGCCGGCCGCCGAAAAACCGGGATCCCCTGCCTGAGGAGCAGGAGGCCTGCATCAACTGGCTGCGGGCGCAGTTTGCCATCCTGCGGCCGAAAATCATTGTGTGCCTGGGCCGGGTGGCGGCCATGCGGATGATAAAGCCTGACATTAAAATTACCAAAGAGCATGGCCTTTTCGCAGAGAAAAACGGGGTGGTGATGATGCCCACCCTGCACCCGGCAGCCCTGCTGCGCAACCCCTCCCAAAAGCCGGCGGCCTTTGAGGATTTCCTGAAGCTGCGGGAGAAAATTGATGAGCTGGGCTGCGATGTGGCAAAGCTGCCATGAGAAAAGGGCTTGAAATTTTGGCGGCAGGGTAGTACAATGAAAGCAGGAAAACCTGTATATTTAAGGAGGAGTTTGCTATGAAAGTTATGGTGGAGACTTCAGCCCATCATGTCCATGTGTCTGACGCCGATCTGGCTGTGCTGTTCGGGGAGGGCGCAACCCTTACCAATAAGAAGGATTTAAGCCAGCCCGGGCAGTTTGCCTGCGTGGAAAAGGTTGAGGTGGTAGGCCCGAAGGGTTCCATGTCCATGTCTATTTTAGGGCCGACCCGCAAGGAAACCCAGGTGGAAATCTCCCTGACAGACGCCCGCAAGCTGGGCGTTACCGCGCCCATCCGGGAGTCCGGCGACCTAGAGGGTACCCCTGGCTGCACCTTGAAAGGGCCTAAGGGAGAAGTTGCCATTGAGAAAGGCGTCATTGCCGCCAAGCGCCACATTCATTTTGCCCCTGCCGAGGCAGAGGAAGCCGGCGTGGTGGACAAGCAGATTGTTTCTGTGAAGGTGGATTACAACGGCCGCAGCCTGACCTTTGGGGACGTGGTGTGCCGGGTGAACCCTGCCTATGCCCTTGCCATGCATGTGGACACGGATGAATCCAACGCCGCTGCCCTGCCGGGCACAGTGGATGGAGAAATTGTGCTGTAAGATTTCTGGAGAATGAGAAGTCCCCCGCCTGCTGGCGGGGGACTTGCTTATCTCTCGGAAACCACTTGCAAGGCGAGTGGTTCAAAAGAAGGCTTTTGCCAATGATGTAAAAAGGAAAATACCTTTTTCTGTAGAATAAGCTTGCGTTCTTTATTTTGGGGAGTGCCGGCACCCATTGCAAAATTCTGAAAATTTTTGTTGCGCCCCGGGCCAAACATGGTATAATAACCTTACAGGTTATTATACTTGATTTCAAATTTGCCCCGCCCAGTTCTTCCCTCCGGTCAGACGGGCCATGGGCAGATACCACAAGCACAAAGCGGCAAACTCGTAAGAAAGGAGCGGGTGCCGGGCACAAAAGGCTGCGGCTTCATGCCTTTTGCAACCCCCTGCACCCCATGCAATTTTATGAACCTTTGGGTATTTTCCTGCCAAATTCTGCCTTTGTGGGGCGGCTTTTTCGCCCTGTACTTTATCCTGCGCCGGGAGGGCCTTGCACGCCAGAGCCTGATAGCCAAATGCGGCGGCAGCTTTCTGGCAGTGGGCTCAGCGGGGTCGGCCCTGTACCTACGGGGGATAAACCCCTTCTCCCAGCCGGTGTTCTGGTTCTTCCTCCTGTGTACGGCGGCGGACGCCCTGCTGGAAATCCGCTTTGTCGCCGGGATGCTGGTGTTCGGCGCCGCCCATGCCTGCCTTGTTATTTGGCTTTGGGAAGCGGCCCCGCCCTCCCTGTGGAGCCTGTGCCTGTGGGTGCTGGCCTATGCCTGCACCGCATTCCTGTTCCGCCGGGAGCTTCCCAAGCTGGGAAAGCTGACGGTTCCCTTCTGCCTGTATCCCGGCCTGCTGGGGGCTTCCCTGGCCCTGGCGCTGCCCCTGCCCTTTTTGGCGGGGCCTGCGTGGTGGCCTGCCGCCATAGGGGCCTTGTGCTTCTTTGTTTCCGACATGATGGTAGCCAAAGGGGAGCTTTCCGGCCTGCCGCCCAAATTCCAAAAGCCTGTGATGCTGCTCTATTGGGCGGCGCTGTACCTGCTAAGCTGGCCCTTGTGGGCAGGGATATGAAGGAGAAAAAACCATGACAGAGAAAACCTTTTCCACGCCTATGGGGCAGATTCACTACTGGACAGCGGAAGCCCCCGGCAGGCCCTGGCTTGTGTTCCTGCCCGGCCTTACGGCGGACCGCCGGCTTTTTGACAAGCAGACCCAGGCCCTTTCCCCCCGCTTTAACTGCCTTGTGTGGGACGCCCCTGCCCATGGCGCTTCCCGGCCCTTTACGCTGGCGTTTTCCATGGAGGATCTCACCTGCTGGCTTCATGCCATCCTGGAGCGGGAGGGTATAAAAAAGCCCCTGCTTGTGGGGCAGTCCATGGGCGGGTGCATTGCCCAAAGCTATAGGAAGGCTTATCCTGAAAGCGCGGCGGGGCTTGTTACCATAGACGCCCCGCCCCTGGGCCGCCGCTATTACACCAGGGCCGAACTGTGGCTTTTAAAGCACACCAAATGGATGTACCGCTCCATCCCCTGGGGGCTGCTGCAAAAATGCGGGGTTGCGGGCACGTCGGAAAGCCCCTATGGGCGCGGCCTGATGAAGGAGATGATGGCGGGCTACCGGAAGGAGGAATACTGCGCCCTTGCCACCCATGGCTACAAGCTGCTGGCCCAGGCTGTAGAGGCCTATGGGGAAAGCACCCTTGCCTGCCCGGCGCTGCTGCTGTGCGGGGAAAAAGATGGGGCGGGTTCCTGCAGGCGGTATGACAAGGCCTGGGCAAAGGCTGAGGGCCTGCCCCTGGTTTGGGTGCCGGAAGCGGGGCACAACGCCAACACAGACGCGCCGGATTTTGTAAACAGCCATATAGAGGGCTTTGCCCGGAAACTTTTTCTGTAATTGGAGGGAAACCCATGGAAGAAAACGCCATGCTGAAAGCCATTTTGAACAGCTACCCCTACCCCATCGTCTTTGTAGACGATACCTACACCATCCGCTATATGAACCGCTATGCCCAATACCATTATTACCAGGAACGGGGCTACCGGGATCTGATTGGGAAGTCCCTTTTCGACTGTCACGACAAGGACAGCTCTAAGGAGCGCATCAAGGTTGCCTTTGAAAAGATGAAAAGCGACGGCAAGGAAGCCTTTGTGGGGGTGAACCTGCGGAACCTCCGCATTTACATGCAGCCCGTGCGGGATGAGCAGGGAAAGCTTATCGGCTTTTTCGAGCGCTTCGAGCAGAACCTGCGCATAGACAAAAAGGCATGACAGAAAGATGCCCGGCCCCCTAGCAGAGGCCGGGCATCTTTTTTCTTCTTGTCAGCTTTCCTGCATGGGGCAAATCACTCAGTATTTTGATCTGCCTATGCCTTCCGCCGTTATCACGATGTTGTTAATCCGCACCCCCAGCACGTCGGAAAGCTTCACAGGCACCTCTGTGCTGAAAATCGCGCTCTGCTTGCGGTGAAGCTCCTCCACAGCCTCCCATTCCTTGTCCCAGGCATAACCGGAACTGACGCGTATACCGCCGGTGTCAACCTCGCAGGCAACCACCTTCCTGCTGCACAGGATCTCCACGGTTTCAATTTTCTCATCATGGATATCGCATCCGGAAATCCGCAGGCCGCCGTCTATAATGGTAATTTCGCTAATATCCATCCCAGCCTGCCACAGGGCCTCATAGCCGCAGGAGGGCAGGAAGGAGGCTTTGGGGATTTCCACCCCGTTTATCTCCACAGCCGTCACGTTCTGCGCATCAAATTCCCGCTCCGGCTGATACCAGTGCTCCTCTGTGTCAGAGCCGGAAGTCCCTGCGCTGACATCATATGTGCAGGCAAGCTTTTCCTCCCCGCACACCAGGGAAACAGACTGCACAGAGTCATAAAGATCCCGGCTGCCCCGCAGGCATACCCCTTCCTGAGTGGCCTTCACACCAGTAATGTGTACCCACTGCTCCCAAAGCGCTTCATACCCCGCCGTGTCCCACAGGCTCCCGGCGGCCAGGGGCCTTTCCGCGCCGTTTATCCGCAGGGCAGAGGCCTCCTGGACCCTTTGCCCGCCGGCAGGGGCAAATTCCACCGAACCCAGGGTGTAATATTCCTTCACTTCGCCCGTTCCGTCCTGGGCCCAGGCAGTCTGGAAATGCCCGCTGTTTTCCTGCCGCTGGAAGGGGACTGCCGTATCCCCGCACACCAGCTCCAGGCTGTCCACCCCGCCGATGCCTTTATAATTTGCCCCGTCAGCCTCCGGCCCGCTGAGGAACACGCCCCAGGGGGTAATCTCCAGCTTATCCACCCGCACGTCCCCCACCTGCATGGGGCCGTACACTGCCATATTGCTGGGCAGCTCCTCTCCCAGGGGGAATTCCGCCTGGATGTCCTCCTCCGCCTGCTGGGAGGTGTGGGTCATGGCAAAGAACTCGTATTCATCCAGTTCCTCCGGGGAAATCTCAAAGTAATACTCCTCATACTTGGGGCCAAAATAGGAGGGCCACGCAATGGGCCTGCCTGCTTCGTCCAGTTCAAAGAAGCTGGAGCTGGCAGACTTGAACATATAGTAATCAGAAAGCTCCTTGCTGCCAGGGTTTTCCTCCTGCAGAGCCTGGATTTTTTCAGCGGTCTTTTGCCCTTCTCCCGCCTTTGCGCAGACAATGGTGCATTGGGTGTAGGGCGTGCCCTCTGTCCGCCCGGGCAGATACACCTGCACGCAGAATTTCCCGTTTACAAAGCCTATCCCGGTTATTTTCAGCCCGCTGCCTGCAAACAGTTCCTCCCCCTCCGCAGGCTTCAGCGCCGACCACAGCCTGCCGTCTCTATAGTCAGTGTCTCCCGTTTCCTCCACAGGCTGCGGCAAAAGGTCTGCCCCCTGTTTCCGGAATTCCTCCACAGCAAAATCCTCCGCGCCCTTGCTGTTCCAGACGCGCACGCCGGAAGGCTCTTCCATATTGGCGCTGCCGTATATATATTGCGCATACACAGGAAGTGTTTTCGGGTTTGTCCAGGCCCCGCTCACATCCAGGGGAATATAATCCTCCTGCTGGAGAGTTTTCGTGACAGCCAGAAGGCTCAGCTTCACCTGGGCGCCCTCCACGTCATAGGTGTCGTTGGTGTCGAAATCCATGCGGCACAGGGCAGTCTGGGTTTCTGCGTCGTAATGCAGCACCCGGTTATACCACATGGCCCCGTCCAGCAGCTCGTTATCCACCTTGGGGAATTCCTTGTTGAGCTTCAGCCGGGCGATAACATCCATGTTTCCGCTTAAGCGGTTTTCCTTCTCCTTGTCCTGAAGGGTGAAATAAACGGACAGAGCGTCCTCTGTGTTGGTGGTGCCCAGCACCTCCAGCAGCAGGCCATCCTTTTCCGCCTGGGCCAGGGCAGGCGCGCCCAAAAGCCCCTTCCCCGCCTCCAAAAGCATGTTCCGGAAGCCGGGCACAGCCGCCGCGGCCGCCGTCAGGGAAATGCACAGCACCAGCACCAGTGCCAGCGCGGCCGTGGCAAACCGCCGGGGCTTTACAGGCCCCACCCAGCGGACGCCCCTGCGCCTGTCCGCCATGCGGCGCAGGGTGTCCTCTACCAGCCGGCTTTCCGGAGCCAGCCGCTCGTTCATGGAATCGTATGTCTGCTTAAACATTCTGTAAACCCTCCTCTTCCAGTATCTCCTTCATCATGGCCCTGGCCCGTTTAAGCTGCTGGCGCACCGCGGCAGGCTTTGCCCCGGTTATTCTGCCTATCTCCGCCGCAGGCAGATCCTCCCAGTAAAACAGGTGCAGCACCACCCGGTATTTAGGCGGCAGCTTTAAAAGCTCCTGGTGCAGCCCCCACTGATCCCTGGTTTCAAAAGGCAGGCTTTCATCCAAGGGCACGTGCCGTTTGTGCCAGGGGGCACGCCATACGTTCCGGCAGCAGTTCAGGGTGACCCGCAAAAACCAGGCCTTCTCGTGCTCCTGGCTTTCAAAAGCAGGCTCCTTCTCCACATACCGCAAAAACACCTCCTGGAATACGTCCTCCGCGTCCGCTTTGCTGCGCAGTTGGGCAAAGGCCAGCCTGTAGACCCGCGGCCCCTGCCGGGCCACTATCTCCTCGTCCTGCCGCCGTTTTTCCTCTTCCACACGCTTCCCTCCCTTCTGCCCTCTATACGTTCCAGCATAGCGGATTGTGACAAACCCGCCCTGTTTTTTTATAAATCGGCAGAAAGCCTGCGTCCGATAGGCAATTCTGCTATATTTTTCCTTGCGTATTCCCGGGAAAAGCGGTATGCTTATCTAGGGCTTGTTTGAAAAATCGCAAACACCGTCTTTTTGTCCAAAACAGGCGTTTCCTGTGTTGGAAATCCTCGACAGGCGACAGCCTGTCTTGCGGTTTCCGCCTTGAAAACCACCTTGTTTTGTCTTAAAAATCCGGCACTTTCTCTATTTTCAAACAAGCCCTAAAAAGCAGAATTTATTTTCTGCGTTGGAGGAGGAGAATATCGAGATGAAAAAGAAAGCACCTACCCGCATCCTGTCCCTGGCGCTGGCAGCGGCGCTGCTCTGCAGCCTGCCCGTTTTCGCACAGGCCGCTGTTTCCACAGGGTCAGCGGGCGGCAGCACCCGTTGGGCATATGACAGCTCCGCCCGCACCCTAACCTTCACAGGCTCCGGCTCCACCGGGGATTACCGCTGGTCCAGCTCGGCGGCAGGCAAGTGCACGTATATGTCCGTCCTGATGAAATCCCGCACTGTCGCTGTGAAAGAGGGTATCACCCGCTTGGGTGACAGCTTTCTCGCCAACGGCGGCAATTCCATATCCAGTGTAAGCCTGCCCCAGTCCCTGCGGGAAATAGGGCCTTTTGCTTTTATGGAAACCAGGAAACTGAAAAGCATTACCATTCCCGCCGGCGTCAGGAAAATTGATCATGGCGCTTTTGCCCAAAGCGGGATTGCGGACGTCTATTTTGAAGGCACCCGCGCCCAGTGGGACGCCATAGACAAGGCGCCTAACGCAAGCTTCGCCCCCGGGGTAGACGGCCTGAAAAACGCCGCCATCCATTTCCTGGGCGACACGCCCTATCCCGGCACTCCCTTTACAGACATCAACAGCCATTGGGGCCGGGAGGCCGTCAAGTGGGCCTATGGGGAAAAGCTTTTCAGCGGCGTAAGCGGGACGGAGTTCGGCCCTGAGGGCAGGATGGAGCGGGGCATGCTGGTCACAGTGCTCCACCGCCTGGCAGGAGAGCCTGCGCCTCAAAGCGCCTGCGCCTTTACAGATGTGCCCAAAGGCAGGTATTACGAGAAGGCCGTGGCCTGGGCCTCTGAAAACGGCATTGTCAGCGGGGAGGGCGGCGGCCGCTTTGGGCCTGGCGGCAAAATAACACGGGAGCAGGCGGCAAAAATCCTCTATAGCTATGCGGTGAAGTATGGGAAGGATGTCTCCATCCGCCCCGGCGCCCTTTCCGGTTTTTCCGATCAGGAAAAAATATCCTCCTGGGCACAGGAAGCTATGGAATGGGCCGTCTCCCACGGCGTACTCAATGGCAGCGGCGGGAAGCTGAATCCCGGCGGCACAGCCAGCCGGGCCGAGGTTGCCCAGATCTTCTACAACAGCCGCGCCCTTCTGGCATAAAGCAGAGCTATAAACAAATATCACAGGAACCGCAGGGACACAAACAGCCCTTGCGGTTCTTTTTTGCGCCCAGGGCCAGCTCTATGTGTAAATTAAAAAAATCAAGCAGTTTTATTAAAAAAATTGATTTTATTATTGACAAAATTAAATTCACAGCGTATACTGTAGAAAACGCAAAAGAAAGGGACGGTACCGGGCAGGGGAGGGCTGCTTTGTACCGCATGGTGATGAAAATGGGCAGAGAACAATACCACGCGCCGGCAAAGTGTCCGGTGTGCGGACAGACTATGGAGGTAACCCGGCTACAGTGTACCTGCTGCGGCTCTGAGCTTACCGGGCGCTTTTCCCCCTGCAGGTTCTGCGCCTTAGAGGAAAAGCACCTCTCTTTTATCGAAACCTTCCTGCGGTGCCGCGGATCCATTAAAGAGGTGGAAAAGGAGCTGGGGGTAAGCTATCCCACTGTAAAGAATATGCTGGAAGCAGCCCTGGGCGCTTTGCAGCTTGAGTCTCCCCAGGAGCGGCAGGCCAGGCGGAAGGAGGAGAAAGCCGACGTACTTTCCCGGCTCTCCCAGGGGGATCTGACTGTAGAGCAGGCCGTGGAGGAGCTGAACCGCCTGCGGGGGAAAAACTGACCTGATAATATTTTGAAGAAAGGGAGGAGCCGGCTTGCGCCGGCGGCGACAGATATGGACAGCGAGAAGCGCAGAATTTTAGAGATGGTGGGAGAGGGAAAAATCTCCCAGGAGGATGCCCTGCGGCTGTTAGACGCCCTGGAGGACGAGCGGGTGGACCGTGCTTTTGAGGACGCCATGGCCCGCCTGCGGGAAAATCCAGGCGGCCCTGCCGGGCAGCCCCAGGCCGGACCCGGGCCTGCGGAGCCAGAGGTCATGCCGCCCCAGCCGGCGGAAGGGGATATCTGGGGGGAAGTGGAAGAAGCCGCCCGGGAAGTGGGCCAGGTGCTCAGCCAAACAGCCGCCGTAACCATGGACGCCATTGCGGAAGGGATGCAGTGGGCCAAGGGCGCAGTGCAGAAAATCCCCGGGGTGTCTGTGTGGTGGGGAAACCAGCAGGATATCCCCGAAGGCGAGCAGCCCCTTCCCTATCATTACCCCGACGGCAGCACCCAGGTCAGCAAGCTGGACATCCAGTGGGTAAACGGCCCGGTAGAAATCGTCCCCTGGGAAGGCCAGTGGGTAAACGTGACGGAATACGCCCAATACCCTTTGCAGGAAAGCCAGCAGTTAGAGCTTACCGTAACAGACGGGGGTACCATGCGCATCCGCTGGACAAAAGACAAAAGCTTCTGGAAGGGCCTGCGGCTTTCCAAATACCTGCTGGTGCAGGTGCCCGCGGCCATGGGGCTGGAAAAAATCAAGGTGGAAAATGTTTCCGGCAGCGTGCAGGCGGAAAACCTTCACGGAGAGGATTTCTCCCTGAGCACCACCTCGGGCCAGATAGAGGCCCTGGGCCTGCGGGCGGAAAAGCTGAAGCTGGCCTCTGTTTCCGGCAGGGTATACGGGAAAAACCTCCAGGCCGGGCTGATTGACGCTGGCTCCACTTCCGGAAAGGTAGACCTGTATGGCTTTGGGTGCCAGCGGCTGAAGGCCAACACAGTTTCCGGCTCCATCCATCTGTATGGCAACGGGGAAAGCCTGCAGGCCAAAAGCGTTTCCGGCAAAATCACCCTGCAAACAGAGCCGCTTACAGAGCGGATCCGGCTGGAAAGCCTTTCAGGCCGCCTCACCCTGCTGCTGCCCCAGGGCTTCCCAGAGTCTCCGGGCTTCCGGGCAGACTTTGACTCCATGTCCGGCAGCTTTTCCAGCGGCTTCCCTGTAGGCGGGATCCTGGGCGGGAAGTCGGGCCAGGCAGTGTATGGGCAGGGAGAAATGAAAATCCACCTGCACACCCTTTCCGGCAAAATGGAAATACAGCCTGTGCTGGAAGAAAGTGCCTCCCCCGCGCCCTAACGCCAGCCAGCCATCAAATGCCCCCTGTCTTTTTAGGCAGGGGGCATTTAGCCTGTTTTCATCCTCTTACGCGTTACAGGCAATGCAGTTCCAATAGGTGTGCACCGTAGATATAAACCGCGTGTTCGGACACTCCCCAATATTTTCCAAAGCTTGCATTGTTCTTCTGTTTTGTGGTATGCTATTGTTAGAAATATGATATGATATGCTATGGGGAATTTTATGAAAAAACTGCTTGCACTGTTTTTAACCCTCCTGCTTTCTGCAGCCGCCCAAAAGGCCGCCGCAGTGGCAGAGCCTGCTTTGCTGCCTTTTCAGGATGTAAAGCAGGGCGACTGGTTCTATGACGCTGTGTCATACGCCTATGGGGAAAAGCTGTTCCAAGGTGTTTCAGCCAGCTCCTTCAACCCCTCCGGACAAATGGACAGGGCCATGTTTGTCACAGTTCTTGCAAACTTAGCCGGGGCAGACACCTCCAGCTTTACCCAGCAGCATTTTACAGACACAGCCCCCGGGCAGTGGTATACGAAAAATGTGGAGTGGGCCGCTTCCTTCGGCATCGTCTCCGGCATGGGCAATTTCCAGTTTGCCCCCCGCAGCCCCATCACCCGGGAGCAGATGGCAGCGCTGCTGTACCGCTTTGCCGAAGCCGCAGGCAACGACATGTACGTAAGCGGCAGCCCGGCAGGCTTTACAGATTACAACAAAATCTCCAGCTACGCTAAAACCGCTATGGACTGGGCCATCAGCAAAAAACTGATCCGCGGCCTTTCGGAAACCGTTCTGGATCCCCAGGGCACTGCCACCCGCGCCCAAGCCGCCCAGATTTTCTGCAACGCCCAAAGCGTCCTGCTGAAAAAACAGGTGGCAGCCCCGCCTGTGGCCCTGCCCCTGCCCACGGAAATTGACAAAAAGCTTTACACCATGACACTGGAAGAAAAGGTGGGCCAGCTTTTCCTTCCCCGCTTTCCAGGCAAGGATGCAAGCACCTGGACAAAGGGCTATTTCCCAGCAGGCTACGTCCTGTTTGCCAAAGACTTTTCCGGCAAAACAAAAGCCCAGGTGCAAAACATGCTCTCAGAGTGCCAGTCCGCAGCAGAAACGCCCCTGTTCCTGGGGGTGGACGAGGAAGGCGGCACAGTGGTGCGGGTAAGCTCCAACAAGAATTTGGCAAGCGCCCCCTTTGCCTCTCCGCAGAAGGTATACCAGCAGGGAGGCGTGGAAGGCATCAAGCAGGACACTGAGAAAAAGGCAGCGCTGCTGCTGGATTTGGGCCTGAACCTGAACCTGGCCCCAGTGTGCGATATCTCCACCGACCCCGGGGACTACATCTATGCCCGCACCCTGGGCGTTCCCGCAGAGGAAGCCGTCCAGGTGACAGCAGAGCTGGTGGGAGTCATGGAGAAGCAGAACCTTTCCAGCACCCTGAAGCACTTCCCTGGCTATGGCAATAACCTGGACACCCACACAGGCATTGCCGTGGACGAGCGGCCTTACCAGCAGTTCCAGGAGGAGGATTTTCTCCCCTTTGCAGCCGGCATAGAGGCTGGTGCCCCCAGCGTGCTGGTGTCCCACAACATTATCAACTGCATGGATCCTTCTAATCCCGCCTCCCTCTCCAAGCCTGTGCATGATATCTTGCGGGAGGAGCTGGGCTTTGAAGGGGTCATCATGACCGACGACCTTTCCATGGATGCCATCAAACTGTATACAAACCGCCAGTCCCCGGCGGTAACAGCCTTTCTGGCAGGCAACGATCTGCTGCTCACCTCCGACTGGAAAGCAGACTATGACGCTCTTTTAGCCGCCGCCAAAAGCGGGGAAATCCCCTTAACGCGGATAGAGGAATCTGTGCGGCGCACCCTGGAATGGAAGGCAAAAAAGGGCCTGCTGTGATGGGATGCTCCCTGCAACAGGCCCTGGGTTCCTTTTCTTTATGCTGCCCTATAAGAACCTGTATTCACAACCAGGACCCCCTCCCGCCCTTTTCTTTTCGCCCTCCGAAAATATTTCTAAAATTTTTCAAAACAGGGGGTGACTTTTAGACAAATTTGTGATATACTGATAACAACCTAAAACAAATCCCCAAGAGGTGTATTGGTTATGCTCAAAAACTGGATGCCCCCGGAAAAACCGGAAAAAGAAGAGCTGAAGGCCCGCCTGAAGGCCGCCCAAGAAAAGCTTGCCCTCCAGCAGATGCAGCTTAAAGACAGGAAGCTGCCTGTGCTGGTTCTCATTGAGGGCTGGGGCGCCGCCGGCAAGGGAAGCGCCATCGGCCGGGTTATCCGCAATATTGACCCCCGCTTTTTCAAGGTGTTCTCCATGGGCGCTCCCACCGAGGAGGAGCAGCGCCTGCCTTTCCTGTACCGCTATTTTGAGAAAATCCCGGAGGCCGGAAAGTTCACGTTCCTGGATTCCGGCTGGATGGACGAAATTATGAAGGACAGGCTCCAGGGCGGCATGAGCGACGAGGTGTATGCCCAGCGGGTGGACAGCGTAAAGCGGTTCGAGCGGCAGCTCACCGACAACGGCTATCTGGTGCTGAAATTCTTCTTTAACATAAACAAAAAGGAGCAGGCAAAGCGCATTGACGGCCTGCTGGAAGATAAAGACACTGCCTGGCGGGTAGGCCGCCGGGACGTGTGGCAAAACCGCCATTATGAAGACTGCCTGGATGCCTTTGACCGGTATCTTACCGATACCAACACCCCCAGCGCCCCCTGGTACTTAATAGACGCGAAAAACAAGAAATTTGCGGAGCTGCAGGTGATGGAAACCCTGTGCATGGGCATTGAAACAGCCCTGCACAACGACAAGCTGGCAGTGCCCCTGCTGCAAAACGCCTTCCCCTTAGTGAAAATGCCTAAGCTGAAGGATGTGCCTTTAGACAAAACCATCAGCGATGAAGAATATAAGTCGGAGCTTGACCGCCTCCAGGCAAAGCTGCGGATGCTCCACAACCGGCTGTACCGCAAGCGGGTGCCTGTCATCATGGTATACGAGGGCTGGGACGCTGCCGGCAAGGGCGGCAACATCAAGCGGGTAACCGGGGCTTTGGATCCCCGGGGGTTTGAGGTGCATCCCATTGCCAGCCCGGAGCCTAAAGAAAAAGCCCGGCACTATCTGTGGCGTTTCTGGACGCGCCTGCCCAAAACAGGCCACATCGCCATTTTCGACCGGAGCTGGTATGGACGGGTTATGGTAGAGCGCCTGGAGGGCTTCTGCTCTGAAAACGACTGGCAGCGGGCCTTTTATGAGATGAACGAGTTTGAACAGGAGCTTCACAACTGGGGCGCTGTCATCCTGAAATTCTGGGTGCATATAGATTCCGACACCCAGTTGGCCCGTTTCACCGACCGCCAGAACACCCCCTCGAAGCAGTGGAAAATCACAGATGAGGACTGGCGCAACCGGGAAAAATGGGACGAATATGAAATGGCCATTGACGAAATGCTGCAAAAAACCAGCACCACCTTTGCGCCTTGGCATATCTTAGAGTCCGTAGACAAAAAGTATGCCCGTATTAAGGCGCTGCAAATTGTGGTGGACACCCTGGAAAAGGCCCTTGATTAAATCCGATTAAAAGACTTCATTTTCTTCTTTCCTTATTTATACTGAGGGGGAGGCTGTAAAAAGCCTCCCCCTTGGTATCTTTTTATGAAGCAGCTTCCCAGCTATGCCAGCCGCTTGGACATCACCTCATAGTGGGTGCAGTAAACCAAAGCGGTTTCCTTGGTTATCCGCCCTTCCCGGCAAAGCTTCAGCAGGCTGCCGTCCATGGTACACATGCCGTCGGTAGCGCCGGACTGGAGAACAGATTCCAACTGGTGCAGCTTATCCTCCCGGATCATATTCTGGATGGCGTTGGTGCTCTTCATAATCTCAAAAACCGGAATCAGCCCGCCGTCCACGCTGGGCACCAACTGCTGGCACACCACGCCTTTGAGAAGCTGGGAAAGCTGGATTTTCACCTGTTGCTGCTGGTTTGCCGGGAACACGTCGATAATGCGGGTGATGGTGTGGGCCACGCTGCTGGTATGTAGGGTGCTGAACAGCAAAAGCCCTGTTTCCGTAGCGGTGATGGCGGCGGATACGGTGTCGTAATCCCGCATTTCTCCCAGCAAAATCACGTCCGGGCTTTCCCGCAGGGCAGAGCGCAGCGCCGCCGGATAGCCGGGGGTGTCGATAGAGATTTCCCGCTGGGTGACAATAGCCTTTTCATGGCGGTAAATATACTCAATGGGATCCTCCATGGTGATGATGTGGCAGTCACGGCCCTGGTTAATGCGCTGAATCATGCAGGCAATGGTGGTGGATTTCCCTGTGCCCACCGCCCCGGTAACCAGCACCAGCCCTTTCTGGTTCTCCGCCAGGGACAGCACCTCCTCCGGGATGCCCAAAGCCGCCGGATCCGGCAGGCCGAACTGAATAAGCCGTATCACAGCCGCCAGCGTGCCCCGCTGCCGGAACACATTCACCCGGAAGCGCCCCAGGCCCCCAATGGCAAAAGAGAAGTCATCGTCCTCACCCCGGCAGAGGTGGGTGTCCTCCCGCTTGGCAACGGTGTAAATCTGCTCCACAAACCGCTGGGTGTCCGCAGGCTTGCAGAAGCCCTCCCCCCAGCGCTCCTGGTGCCCCTTTATTTTCAAGGTAATGGGCAGGCCCGCCACCAGAAAGATGTCTGACGCCTGCTCGTTACACGCCCTCTCTAAAAGCTCCTGTATGTCCATAGTGTTTATCCTTTCCTCCTCCAACTCTTTGAGATCCTCCACAGGGCAAAAAGAATGGTATAATAACCTCACAGGTTATTATACCATAAGCGCAAAGCGCGTTGGTACTGCCCGTCGCCCGTCTGACCGAAGGGAAGAACTGGGCGGGGCAATTTGAAAATCAAGTATAATAACCGCTCTGCGGTTATTATACCATCTGCCTGCCTTTTTGTAAATACGCTCAAAATCATGGGAGTGGCTGAAACACAGAGTTTTAAATGGAATTTAACAAATGCAAGAAATTAGTTTTAGGATCAACCCCTTTTTTAAAAGGGGTTGTGGGGTGTGGGGCAAAGCCCCATGGACTTGCGCCGTAGATATAAAATGCATGGTTCAGACACTCCCTAAATCATGGAGATTCCGCGCCAGCCTCATTCTCCCGCCCACAGGCCGCCAATCTCCTCCGGCGCCTGCCACTCCCGGGAAAACTGCCAGCAGACCACTGTAAAGCCTTTCCCCTCATGATCCGCCGCATCCGCAAAGTCCAGCCCAATCCGCAGCGTCTGGCTGTCATGGCTCAGTTCTTTCCAATAAACCCCGTTTTCGTCCTTCTCCATCCCCAGCGCAGACAAGGCTTCCTGCGTAAATCCATAGATTTTATATGATACACCGCCTGTTACCTTTGTCACAAACTCTTTGCCAGCCGCCTCTGCCGCTTCCTGCAAAAATGCCTGGCCCTCTGCCTCCAGCTCATACCGCTGCTGGGTAGAGGCCGCCAGCTTCTGCGCCATAGCCAGATCCGCCCGGGCAGTGGAAAAGGTGAGCAGGCCCAGCACTGTCATGCAGATGGCCACCACCGTGAGCAGCAGGGCCAGCGGCCCTAAACGGACAGGTATATGCTTCATGCCCCGTCACCCCCTCTATAGGCCCCGGTGCGCAGGATGTACACAGGCTCTGTCCCGTTCTGCCAGTATACGGCAATTTCGCTTTCCACCAGCCTGCCCTCCTCCTGCCAGGACACATCCACACAGAAATCCCCGTCCCAGCGGGGCTGCATATCCCTGCTGTACCAGGCCCGCACGCCGCCGTCAGCCTCCTGCTGGGCATTGTCCCCCTGGTTCAAAAGGGCCAGCAGCTCCTGGGGGCTTTGGGCCGCCCCCACCAGCTCGGCGGCGTTTTCCGCCAGACACACCGCCCGGGTGAGCACCTGGGCTTGCCCGCTCTCCTCTTTGGCAAAGGCGAAAATCCGGGTGAGGGTGAGTATAACGCCCAGGAACACCAGGATGAGCACCAGCAGCTCAATATAAAAAGCTGTTATCCCCTGTTTACGATTCATTCCCACACCTCAAAACAAGGCCGCTGCGCAGGCGCAGGGGCACCTCCCCCCCGTCTGTCACCACGTAGGCCAGCCCGTCCCTTTCCTGAATCTCAAAAAGCGCCGTCTCTCCCAGCACCTGGGCATCCTCCGGCTGCAAAGGCCCGTCCACAGGGCCATAGTCCTCCAAAAGCTGCCCCTCCCACTGGTAGATGCGCAGGGCATAGCCGCTGTCTCCGTCCGCAATGGTCAAAAGCGCCCCGTTCAGCCCGTCCTGCTCTGTGCAGGCTTCCCAGGACAGCGCCCCTGCCCTGTCGTTTGCTTTCAGGCAGGTGGAAAGATAGCTTACCAAAGCCCGGGTGCGGTTGTTCTCCCCCTGGCCCTCCACTGTTTCCCGGTAGGTGGCGGCCCCAAAGGTGACCAGCAGGAAAAATCCCGCCAGGAACAGTCCGGCTATGCCCAGGGTGAAAAACCCCTGGGAAAAGCTTCCCCTTTTCACATGTACCAGCTCCCTTCCGGCCTGTTTTTGAAAGATGACAAATGATTACAAAAGATTACAAGTAGTTTACAAAGCAGCAGGTTTTTGCCAAATTTTCCCATGTTTAACAGTTTGTTCATCATTCTACTACGGAATTAAACCCGTTTCCTGCCTGGGGCGGGGCACCACCGTCACCTCCGGGGGCAGGTTTACGGCGAACACATCGTACACCACGTAAAAGTCCTCCCGGTTTATCTGCAAGCCATAATTTTCCTCCAAATGTTCCAGGGTGGGAGGATAGGCCCCCTCCACCGCATAACACTGCATGGCGCTTTGCCGCACAGCGTTTTTCACAGCCTGCGCCCCTTCTTCCTCCATCTCCTGGCGGGAAAGCCCCCTTCCCTGCCAGAAAACCAGCGCCAGAACTGCTGCCAGGGCAATCCCGCACAGTATAAGGGGCCAGCGCCGCCTTTTTTTATCTATGTACATAGCCCGCCCCCTAGCCGATGGAGTTCATAATGCCCAGCAGGGGCAGCATAACGCTTAACAGGGAGATGCCCACTGTCACCAGCAGCACGCCGGAAAGCAGGGGATCCACCACGCCCACCAGGCGGTCTGTCCGGGCGCCGCACTGCTCCTCTAAAAGCTCTGCCAGCCGCCACAGCACCGGCTCCAGGCTGCCGCTGCGCTCTCCTGCCAGCAGCATCCGCCCGTAAACCGGCTGGAAAAGCTGTTCCTCAAAAGCAGACTGGGCAATGCTGTGGCCCTCCTCCATCCGGAGGATGCACTTTTTCACCTTTTCCTCTACAGGCTGGCACTCCGTCATTTTCAGGCTCTCCATCACGGCGATGTCCTGCACCTCGCCGCTGGCCAGGAAGGTGGCCAAAGCGCAGGTGAAACGGTACATGCCCAGCTCTTGCAGGATGTCCCTCGTAACAGGGATTTTATAGAGCAGCCCCTCTATTAAGGGGCGCTTTTTGCTGTTCCACAGGGTAAGCCCTATAAGCAGGGCCGCCGCCAGCAGCACCATCACCCCTAAAGCCGCCCAGCAGAAGCCATAGGCCCACTGTATATAGCTGTAGGCGGAATGGGCCAGGCTGCCTGTAAGCCTGTTATACACCTGGGTGAAGGCAGGCAGCACCATGGTGAGCATCAGCACCAGCACCACAATAATCAGCACCAGCATGGCGGCAGGATAGGTTACGGCGCTGCGCAGCTTTTCCGACATGGTTTTCTGCCCGGCGTAATACCGGCTTAAACGGAAGAGCACATCCTCCAGCCTGCCGGAGGACTCTCCCGCCGCCACCATTTTGCAGGCATAGGCCGGGAAAATCCCGGTTTTTTCCAGCGCGCCGGAAAGGCTTCCCCCCTGCTCCAGTTCTCCCTGCACCAGGGCAAGGGCCTGTTCCAGAGGGCCGGGCTTTTCCTTTTCCTGGCGCAAAAGCTGCACAGCCTCCTCTGTCTGGATGCCCGCCTGCAGCATCATCGCCATGCTTTCGCAAAAAGCGCTGATTCCCAGCGCGTCCAGCTTTCTTTTTCCCATAACTTCCTCCTTCGCCTGGCAGGGGCCTGTCAGTAGTAATAAACGTCTGTATAGTTTGTTCCGTCCCCCACAAACCCGCTTTCCTGGCTGTTTGCGGAGAAGGTGGGATCCAGCCGGTTCCAGGTGTTGGATTCCACCTCATACTGTACGGAAACCCACCCGCTTTCCTGGGTGTAGAACATATTCCAGGCGTGGTATAAATCGTCGGGCTGCACATAGCCGAACACCATTTTCGTGGGGATTCCCTGGCTGCGCAGCATGGCCGCCGCAAGGCTGGCATAGTCAAAGCAAATGCCCGTCCCGGTTTCCAGGGTTTTGTCCGGATCCGGCAGATATGTTTTCTCCACCGTTTTCGCCAGCTCCTTGTCATAGGTGACGCTTTCGCAGATGTAGCCCAGCACCGCGTCCACCACGCCTAAAGCGTCTGCCTGCCCGGAGGCAATTTCCCCTGCCTTTTTCACACAGGCGGAATTTTCCCCATAGGGCACATACTGGCTGGGCCGCAGGAAGGGCTGGAAGGGATCCTGTAGGGCCACAGAAGCGCTTGCCTCATAGAGCTTGGCGTATTTGCCCTCTGTCACCTCCTGCATCACCCGGAAGGTATAGTCCCCGTCCCCGCTTTGCAGGGGCAGGATGGCAGGCGTGCCGTCAGAGCCGATGTTGTACGTGTATGTCGTTTCCCCTTGCAGCACCTGGAATTTCAGCCTGCCTTCCCCTTGGGCGGAAACCCCCACATACCCCTGGGCTGTGGCGGAAAAATCCAGCAGCACCCCGCTTTCCCCCTGGGCCTGTTCGCTGTGGAAAGCGGAATCTGCAAAAGCCGGGGCCTGGTAAGGGGTGAAATCCCCTGGGGCGCTTTCCTCCGGGCGGGAATCAGCCTCCTGGGAAGCCGGTTCCTCTGGCAGCTCCGGATCCGTGCCGGCCTGGGTGACGCACCCCCACAGGTTCAGCAGCAAAAGGAGGGCCAAAAGCCCTGCAATCTTCCGTCCCATGGAACGCTACCACCCCCGTCCGTGAGGGCCTACAGGCTCCAGTTTGCCATGGACCACATAGCGGGCCTCCTCGAAATCGTAAGCGCAGGTGGAAAGCACCACATAGCGCCCGTTGGGATCCATTTCGCCCACCCGGGCGTCAAAGTCCGACAGCGCCAGGTTTTCCTCCAGATACTGGGTAAACTCCGGCATGGGCGCCCGGAAAATGGAGTATACATCCCCATAGGCAGACACTGTGTGGCCGCTGAACAGCACCACCCGATAGTCTGTGGTGGGGGTGAGCAGCCACATAACAGGGTGCTCTTCATAATAGCTCTGCTCCCGCCAAAGCTCCAGCCCCGCGAACATAGATCCGTCGTTCATGTTGTGCCCATACAGCACTGTGTTGGAGTCTGCAAAGTCCGGGGCTGTCTGGGCGTCTGCAAAGATGGCCCCGCAGTTGTCCTCCAGCTTTTCATAGCTGTAATGCAGGTAATATTCGTTGTCGTCCCCCTGCACTACCGGGTAGTTGATTTTAGTACCCTCGCAGTAAATCCATCCCACCACCTGGGGGTTTATCCCCTGAAGCTTTTCAAAATCCACTGTAAACGGGGTTAGGGGGCCTTCCCCATCTGTCTGGGACTGGCCCCCGCTGCCTGTTTTAGCGCTATCCGCCTGTTTTCCCTGTGTTGTAAATTCCTCCGCGGCCTTGGCATATACCTGCTGGCTTTTGGCATACCGCTGCTGGGCCACTAACACAGCCCCGCCCGAGCCTGCAAACACCAGCAGCAGAGCCGCCACCGCAATCCATTTCAGCTTTCTCCCCATACATCGCCATGCGATACAGGTTTCGCACAAAAGGCCATTTAAAAAACAGCCCCTTGTGCCCGGTACCGTTCCTTTCTTCTGTTTTTTTATGTACCGCCATAGGGAACCTGCGCAAAAAGCTGTGAAAAACAGCCCTTTGCGCCCAGCACCGTTCCTTCCCTTTATTTTTCACGCCGAACGCTCTCTATCGGTAATCCTCCGCTTCGCCGCTCTCCCTGGCCCGCTGGCGTATCCTGCCTCCCAGTATGTTCAGCATGGCCCCGCAGGCGGCAAAGCATATCACGTATATTTTGCCCACTGTGGTGGAAAACAGCACCAGCATAGCGCCCAGGTAAGGGAAATGCCGCTCTACCCGGCCTATCAGCTCCCTGTAGGCTACCGGGTCGATGTCCTTTTGCTCATTGGCATCCCCTTTGGTGACAAGCTGGCCCTCGATTATATTGTTTTCCAGCACCCGGTGTGCCACCACTGCGTCCTCCCGCCAAAAGGCGATGATTTCCCCTTCCCCCACTTCCTCGGCCGGGACGGGGGAGACATATATCACACTGCCCACAGGGATTTCCGGCTCCATGCTGCCGGTGACAATGTGGTAAATCTCATAGCCCAGCAGGCGCGGAAGCGTGGCGGCAAGGCTTAAGCCTATCACCAGCACCAATATCAGCGTGCCCAGCACATTGCACAGCAGGGCAATTATTTTTTTACTCATAGGTGTTCATCTTCCATGGAAACTTCCTCCCTGTCCCGCCGGAAAAACAGCAGGAACCAAAGGCCAGTGGCAATGGCGCCCAGCACCAGCACCCCGGCTGTAATCTTTGTCCACAGGGGGATATTTTGCCAGAACAGCTTTCCTTCCGACTGCAGCTCCATTTGGGAGGGCTTAAAGCCCTCGCCTGCATTGGCCAAAGGCACCTCGCCTTCATCAATGTCTATCAGCTCCGGCGGCTCTTCCGGCTGGGCCTCGGGCACAGGATTCTCCGGGATTTCCGCAGGGGCCTCAGAGGAGGGTTCAGACTCCTCCTCTTCCGGGGCAGAGGAAGGCTCTGCCTCCTCATCCTCGTCGGTGTCAGGCGTGTCTGCCGGGGTGATGACAGTGGCCCCGGGGCCGGAAGGAGGTATCACCGTTGTACCGCCGCCGCTCGGCGTGGTGCTGGGCTGGGTTATCCGGGTGTACACAAAGGTGAGGATATTTTCCATGGGGTTGGATGACAGGGTTTTGGTCAGGTTATAGCTTTGGGGCTGATAGCCCTCTATATAAAGGTAGGCCACCACAGGGCGATCCCCCACGTTGCCCATATAGGTTTCGCTGGGGGCCAGGGTGTTGCCCTGGGCGTCCTGGAAATTCACAGTGTATTCCACCATGTCGCCCTTTAAGCCATAGGCCACCACATAGTCCTGATCCCTTGTCACCAGGAAGGTGGAAAGCCTGTTGCCAACACCCAACACTTCCTCTGTGCCTTTGCCGCTTTCCCGGAAGCCTTTTATATAATATTTGCTGTCATTATCCAGGGTAACGGAATAATCCCGCAGGTTCACGCGCTCCCCCGCGGCCTTTTTCTCCGTTATCATGTTTCCCCCGTTGATTTTCCCCTGCTGCCCGGCGAAAACGCGGATCGTATAGATATACTGGGGCTTTGCCGCCAGAGCGGGGAGCGTACAGGCGCAGGCCAGACAGAAAGCCCCCAGGACAGAAAGAAGCCTGAAAAGAATGGATTTACCTTTCATGCCGGCTGCCCTCCTCTCCGCCTTCCCGCTTCTTTTTCACGCTGAAGCAGGCAATAATCAGCAGCAGGACGCCGCTGGCCGCCATAAGGGCATATAAGGGCAAAAGGTTGGTTTCATCGCCGGTTTTCACAACCTGGTTGCGGCTGCTGGTGTTGTTGTCGTTCACCTCGTCCACCGCAAACTCCAGTTCCACGTCCGCAATGGTATTCTGGTACAGATTGTTCTGGGTTTCCCCGTCCAGCGCCACATGCAGTTCTACCTTGGCTGTATCCCCGGTTTGCAGGGTGTCCAGATAGAAGAAGTCCTCCATGGAATCAGTGGCCTGGTGCAGCCCCTCTTTTTCAGAGGTTACACCGTCTGTTTCGCCGCCCACTGTTTCGCTGTCAAAAAGGACATTCACCTTTCCGGCCCTGTCTGTATAGGTGAGCCGGTAGGTATAGGCGCCGCCCTCTGCCACAGTGCCGTCCTCCAGGGAGGTGATGGCCTCGTTGAGCATATACCAGTTGGTGGCCTTGCTGCTCTCGTTGCGCAGGTTAATGACAATATCGCTGGAATCCCCGGGCTGCATACCCTGCACCAGCTTGCTGATACTTCCGGAATCAAAATTGCCGGACATCTTCTTGTCCTTTGTAAAGGTGAGGTACCAATTCTCCTCCTGCTGGCTGTCTATGGCCCCAGCCGGCAGGCAGAAAGCCCACAGGCACAGGGCCGCGAGCAGCCCTGCCAGCATGGGTTTTGCAAGTCGCTTCATGCCTTCCCTCCTCCTTTAGCCCAGGCGCAGGGGCTTGCCATTGGGATGCACATCCACATCCCGGCCCCAGGCGCTGATAATCGCGTCCTCAGCGTTGTGGGTCTGTACGGCGTTGGCTTCCACTTCCAGGCGGAATTCCACGCCGTTATAATCATAGGTGGTGCGGGTTACGGTTTTCCCGTCCACCTGCAGGGTTTCCTTTGTCACAAATTTCGCCACCCCGCCGTCAATGGTCAGGGTTTTGCTGAAGGGCAGGGCAACCTCCCCGGCAGCCAGCGGCTCTGTATAATACAGTACCAGCCGTTCCGCTGTGGTGGCAGTTTCGTCCTCTATCCATAAATCCTCATTTGCCCGCTCCAGCTTGATAAGCTCTGGGGAAAGCTCCTGGCATTTTTCCTCTTTTTCGCCCTTCACCCAGTACCGGTAAATATTCACCCGCACAAATTCGTCAATTTTCCCGCTGTTGCGCACAGTCAGCTCCTCAGGATACGCCTTGCCCAGCTTCAGGGTTTCCCCTTCTGCCAGCATGTTCCCCAAAAGCCCGCTGCCGCTCTCCTCCCAATTGCCGTCAGCCTCATTGCCGTAATTCCGGTAGGCCACGTCCTGGCCGTTTTCCACCAGCGTCACGCCGATGTTGTAAAGCTCCACCTGGGATTTATAGGTTTCCGAAAAATAGGTCAGCGCCGCCTGGGCACTGCCAATGCTGCTGGTGAGCAGCAGGGCCGCCGAGGCAATGAACATCAGCAGGGTGCCGATGGGCAGCGCCTTCCTCCTTCTGTTTTTCATACTCAGGCCCCCTCCTCATAGCTGGTAAGCACATTGCTCCAGTCGGCATAAGGATTGCCGTCTTTGTCATACAGCACCAGGGTGGATTCATACACTACCACCACGTTGAACTCGTCTCCCTCCTCCGGCTCCTCGCCAGCAGGGAAGCTTATCTTCACATCCAGGGTTTTGGTGGTTTCCCCAGGCTGCAAAATTGCTTCATAATACCACCAGCCGTCCTCCTCATGCCAGCCGCCCTCCGGGGCGCTGTAGGTAAGGCTGTGGCTGCCGTCTGTAAAGCCTCTGGCCCGCACAAAGACAGGGGACAGCTCTGAGGTGTTTTCAATGGTAACGTGCTTAGTCCAGTCAGAAAAATCCTCGTGGATTTCCGTTTCCTGGCCCAGGTACAGGGGATAGCCGCCTTTTGCCTGGGTATAGGTAGTGAAATATCCCCACGCCGCCGGCAGGGAAGCGCACACAGTCAGCACCGCCGCCAAAAGGGCCGCGCAAATGGAAGCCTTTTTCATCACGTCTCCCCTCCCCCATTGATTTCAGATTTTGTCAGGTGCCAGCCCAGCTTGCCGTCCTCGTCCGGCCCATAGGTGAAATGGTTCTGGATGCCATGGCCCTGGTTGGGGCCGTCCATATCGTTTGTAAACACAAACTCCAGGATTTCCTCCAGGGTCACGGTGGGATCCGCCGGGCTGGAGCAGCCCTCCGGCACCAGCGTGCAGCTTGCCCCTGAATAGATTTCCTCTACCGTCACAACAGAGCCTACAGGCAAATCTGTGAGGGTGAGGGTTTTTGTGCCTGCCTCTGTAAAGTCCAGGGAAACCACCTTGTCATACACCAGCTTGCCATCCCGGGTGGCCTTCACATGGAACACAAAGGTGTTGGCCTTTCCGGCAAAGGAGCGCAGGTTTTTGGTGATGGTGATGGAACCCAGGGCATCGTTTATGCCGGGCTTCAGGTATATCGTCACGTCCTCCAGCCAATCGCCGGGATTGGCGGTATTGATGACCCCGTTTTCGTCTGCCTCCTTGCTGGGCAGGGTGATAACCTCCGGGATGAAGGTGTACAGGTTCTGGCTGCCCTGGAACTGGGTGACCAGGCTGCCGGCCTTTTCTGTCACATAGTCCTTATAATCCTCCCCCAGCTTGTGGGCAATCACCAGGTAGACCCCAGGCTCCAGCCCTGTACACTGGGTTTCGCCGCCCAGGGGCATATCCCTTTTCACCGGCTCTATCTCCAGCACATCCCGCAGCTTGCCGTCCTGCCAGAAAATTTTCTCCGCCGCATTCTGGGCAATTTCCCGCCAGCCCTCGCTGGTGATGTCGTCCTGAATTTCCACCTCCGGGAAATCCTCTGCGGGGGTGAAATCGTAGGTATCAAAAGAGGGGGAACGGCTCATGTCCGCCACCTTGTATAAATCGAAAACCAGCAGGGAAGAACCTCCGTCAGGGGCTGGCTCCAGCAAATCCTTCATCTCCTCCGACTTAGCCGGGTCGCAGGGGTATACGGTAAGGGAGCAAGGCCCTGCGGCGCCTGCCAGCATTTGCAGGGCCAGCAGCAGGCACAGGGCCGCCGCCAGGACGCCAGCCGCCCGGATCCATTTCTTTTTCATGGGCAAATTCCTCCTTTGGGATTGAAAAGCTAGGGAAAACCGCTATTTGCGCTTAAAGGGATCCCGCAAATCCTCCGCTGTCAGGCGGGGGCGGCGCTTATAGAAAATCAGCAGGATGGCAAGCAGGATGAACAGCATGGGAACGCCCACAGCGGGAATTACCACATAGGTGGGCACCCGCACAGCCTCTGCCGCCGCAATCAGCGCTTCCTTCACGTCGCCAATGCGCTTGCCCCGCAAAAGCAGGCGATGGGTATTGACGCCATAAGGGGTGCAGGTTTGCAGGGTGCAGTAATCCTCCCCCCGGTACAGCTCCATCTCCGAGGTGTCCTCCGGGAGGACAATGCGGATTTGCACAATCTGGTATGTAAGCACCTGGCCCAGGACTGTGACGGTGAAGATGTCGCCCTCGGAAAGCTTATCCAGATCAGTGAAAAGCTTGGCAGAGGGCAGGCCCCTGTGGCCGGAAATGGCGGCATGGGTATCCGCCCCGCCTACCGGCAGGCTGGTACCCTCAATGTGGCCGCTGGCAACCTGCAAAACTGCCTCGTCAGTGCCATGGTATATGGGCAGGCTCACGTCTATCACAGGTATGTTTACATAACCCATAATGCCGGTGCCCGACACATCTAAAAGACTGCGGTACTCCTCCGCCTCCTGGGGGGAAGGGATCCAGCGGTTGCCCTTGTCCCACAACCGTTCGTTGTAGGCCCGGGCCTCCTCCAGCAGGGCGTCCATTTCCTCCTGGGACATGCCTTCCACCGTCTCCACATAGGAGGCGATGGCCCGGGACTGGTGCAGGGAATTCCACCAGTCGCTGAAAGTGGGATACAGCAGTAAGCAAAGCCCTGCAAGAATCACAACGGCTAAAAATATATTGATCATATTTTTTTTCAACCATTTTGCCATATGCAAGGCTCTCCTTACTGATGTTTATCCCCGCCGCCAACGACAGCGGGGATAAAACGAATCAGTTATCTGTGTAATTTGGTGCGCTCTTTTTCAAGAGCACTGGGCTTAGCCCTTGGAACCCATGCGCTTCTTTACAAACAGCAGGATGCCAGCGCCAACCACCAGCGCAGCGCCAACAGCGTAGAAAATGGTGGTGCCGATGCCGCCGGTGCTGGGCAGCAGGGTGCCGGTCTTGTTGACAACTTGAATAGCAGCGCCGTCGCCAACTACAGGAGCGTCATTGTTCAGCTTGTCAGCGTCCTCGTCTGTAACATCCTCATTGCCAATATACTTCTTGTCGACTATGCAGGTGATAGTATGGGTAGTCGGATTCTTTTCACCCTCTGTTACAGTAATGAGAATATCAGCGGATCTGTTGTAACCGCCTTCAGGCACAGTAGTCTCGCTCAGGATATAGTTGCCAGGGCCAAGGCCGTTAAAGACAAACTTGCCGTCTGTCCCAGTTTTAATCTCCTTGGTTACACCCTCTGTTTCATTTCCAGTATAAACCGCGAGCTCGCCCTTGTCGTTTGCTTTAAACTTTATAGCCTCGCCTTTTGTCCACTTATCGCCCTCGCCCTGCGTTGCATAGTACAGTGTGAAGCCAGCACCTGCAAGCAGGTTATTCTCACCAATTTCGTCCTTATACTTGGTGCCGTCAATTTTCAGGGTGAATACATAACTCTCATCCGGCGTGGTGCTGCCTGTTCCCTCGTCATCAGGGTTCCTGGTGAAGTCAAGAGAGCCTTTGTTCTTGTTGGCATTGTCATCAGTAAGGTCGGTGCCACCTTCCTCTGTGCCACTGCCCATTACGATGGCGTTCTCGTTCAGATATGCATCATAGGTGAGAACAACTTTTACATACTCAAGATCAGTTTCCTCGTCTGTAACTGTAGGCCACTCCTTCTCGCCAATGAACTCAAACAGGTTTTCAATTTCTACAGTGAAGGAAACGCCGGCCTTGCTTTCAGGCTCCACGTCTAATGCCTTGTACTCTTCGTCTGTATACTGGAACTTATAGCCATCTGCAGGAATTACATCGCCATTTACAACTTCAACCTTCATATTGCCAGCATAGGTCAGGCCATCGGACATAGTATCCTTGAAACGGATCATGTACTCGTCAAAGCTGGAAAGCTGGGCTACAGGAATCTTAGCCTCCAGTTTAAACTGGAAGACTTCGCCAATGGTGTGGCCTGCGTCATCAGTGAATTCGTCCGGGTTCACAGTCTGCACAGTCTTATCCATGGTGGTGTCAGTTGTCTTGGTCTTTACGCTGGTGTCGCCAATAATCTGAACCATCAAAGCGGAAACCGTATCATCAGCGTCACTTCCATTGTCAACAATCAGATAATAGCCAGTTTCTACCTCAACTGTTAAAGAACTGCCATCTTCTGCCGGGCCCATGGTCTGATAAGCATCACCCCGGAGGGCTCTGAGCAGGTCGTTGGCAAAGCCTTCGCCAGCACCCAAAATGGCATCTGTAACGCTGCTGTCAACTGCAGTGCCAACAGACTGCAGAGCATCGGCATCAAAGCCGCCAAAGTTTACGCCATACTTAATGTTGGCAAGAGCGTCTTTCCCATCTTTTTCTCCAACATCACCAGTGAAAATCTGGTAAACGCTGTAGGTGTGGCCCGGGGTGGGATTCTCCAGGGTTAAGGTCTGCGTTTTAGCTGCCGCAACATTTTCACCCTCTGTTGCCATCGCCGGGATGGCCATAGCAAAGCACAGGGCCAGCGCCAGGGCAAGTGCTAAGAACTTTTTCATAGATTTCATACGCTCATTTCCTTTCTTATTTTTATATAATAGGTTTGCATTGGTTTTTAAGACTTTTGCACACCCTCCTTCCCCCGCCTCCGAGAAGTTTTATATACCAGGGCCAGCCCTGCCGCGCTTAACAGCGCCGCGCCTGCCCAAATATATCCCTGTATGCCTCCGCCGCCCGTTTTCGGCAGCTCGTAAGCATAAACGGTATTCACATAGGTGACAACCTGGATTTTGTCATCTGTTTCCCCAAGGTGTACCTGGCCCGACATAGTTCTGTCAGTGTCTCTGCCAAAGTCTGTCGGCTCGCCCTGCACCATCTGCCCGATTTCCTTGTTATACTGCGTTATATAGGCAGAGCAGAGGTAATCGTTATCCGGGTCTTTTTCCTTTATCTTATATCCCGTAACATTGCCGTTATCATCCTTCACCTCTTCCAGCCCGCCGGAAACCTGCTCCCGGTTTTCTGTAACCGTATACTTAGTTCCATCCGGCAGCATGTTGATGATGATATACTCGCCGTTTTTCAGGGTGAAGTCCGCGCCGCTATGCAGCACCATGTCTTTGTCCAGTATGCCGCCGCCGTCTACAACAGGCTGGCCGTCGGCGTTATACTTGGCATAGGAGTAGTCGTCCGGCAGCCTGCCGCCGTCGGCTGTAGTCAGCTTTAAGTTGAAGATGAATTCCTCATCATGGCTGGGAAGCTGGCTGATGTCAAAGCCGCCAGAGGACAGGTTCCCTCCAACTGTCAGCCCCTCCACCTTCTTCTCTATCTTCAACTGCGTGTAGGCTTCCTCCACCGTTGTGGTGCCGCCATGGACAGAGGGCAGTGTAAACTGCATCCAGCAGGTAGAGCCGGAAGCGCCGCGCTCGGTGTAGTAGAAATCCAGTTTGTAGCCGCCGGATTGCCCCTGCTCAATGTAGTTCCACAGGTCTACATACTCGCCCACTGAACGGTGTACGCCGCCGATATCGCAAATCAACTGGGAATTCCCACTTGGGTCGGTCAGGAACACCCACATGTCATCATCGCCAAAGAACAGATACTCCAGCGGGCCAGCATAATTTGCCGTCAGGTCAAATTCTATCGTGCTATGCATGGCAAAATAGCTGTTGTGGGCTATACCGTTGTCACTGGTTGGCATCTTAGTCCAGTCACCTATTTCTCTAAAATACCGGATGTTTTCCGGGTTGCCAAATAGGCCGTCACCATCTGGATTGGGGAAACTATCCATTGGCCAGAAATGGTTCGTCCAGATCTTTTTCTTGTTTTGTATTCCATCATATTGGCCGGGATGGCTGAATCTGTCCAGCCCGGTAAGAGCCGCACCATCTACGCTTACGGAAGTGAGCGTGTAGGTATCACCTAAACGGTTAAACGTCAGCCCGCCATTCTCAAACACACGTTTTCCCGTAAATGTGCCTGTGCTGAACAGGTCAGGGACTTCAATACCTTCGGCAAATTGCAGCACACCATTTTGTATACCTGTGACAAGGCCGAATGTACAACCTTCATAGCTGGCTGTATTAAACTTATTGAGATAGTTGCCGTTCCAGCTTAAAGTTCCATAATCGGTGCCGGCATTATTATTGCCGAAAGCAAAGGGGACTCCTGTCTTTTTAAAATAGGCGTTTATGCCGCTTGACTTTGTATCCAGTATTTTCTTATCCCCAGGCCCGGAGCTGATATCATAGTCATAAAAAACTCCGTTAACTGTTTCCGGCCCATCAGTAGGCTCATATACAAGGCGCAGGATAGATTCATGGGCAATATGGATGTAGACATCCTCGCCATATTTCCCCGCCGCATCTCTTCTGTTGGTAAAATGCAGCTTATTCTCGCAATTCGCTACCAGTTTGTCTTCATCCGGAACAATGTCGCGGCACGATTCTCCATAAATATCCCAATACACCGGCTTGCTCCGCTCTTCCTCGTCCATTATATCCTTCGCGCTGTCTTTCAGCACCCAAATCTGCTTCAAAATGTAAGAATCAGACTTTTTGCCTGTGTCCGGGTCTACCAGCGCGTCAATATAGTGGATGTTGGGCTTTGTGAAATAGGTACAGACATCATCCGGATCGTCTGTTTTGCCCTTTGCCTTATAGATTTCCGTCAGCTTTTCCGTTGACTTGACCTTTCCATATTTATCCGCGCTTGTCTCAATCTGCAAATTGGTCAGTGTCTGTATCGGGGAATTAACGGGTAATTTCCGCGTGCCACCGTTGCTTGCCGCGCTGGTGTCAATTACAGACAAGCTGTTTGCGACATCATTGGCAAGCCTCCTGTCCACCCTGTCCAGATAAGCGTAATACTCCACTGCATAGTGGGGGTTTACAGAGGTGTTTGTGGTCAGGGCAATGGTGTTCCGGCTTACGGCCCGGTTTGCGTTCTCAGGCTCTTCGGCGGTTGTGGGCATGGGCACCCCCTGCTTATGCACAACCATATTCATAATGACTTCCTCGCTGTCCTGGGTCACCTCCCGGGAATCCAGCATACAAATATCCGATTCTTCGCTGACAGCAAGGCGCTGCTCCTCCACCATCCGGGGCGCATTCTGGATGTCCTCTTCCGCTTTTGCCGCGGCAACGGCCTCGGCGCTGGGGTAGATAACCTTTTCGCCCACAGCCTCTTCGCCGTTTCCGGCAGGCGCCAGCATGGAAAGGATTACGCCTACATCACCTTCCGCCTCGCTTGCCACGTCCTCCGGCGTCAGAGCCTTGATCTGCTCCTCCAGCTCCTGGGTAGATCGAACCTCCACTGTCACCCGGCAGGCGGAGATATCCAGCTCCTGCCCGCCATAGCGCAGCTTATAAGACATAACCTCCAGAGGAGACAGGCCTGTTTCCTCCTGGGATTCGCTTTCATCCTTCCCCGCCTGCACATAGTCGGCATAGGGCAGATAGGCCGGTTCGCCTGCCTGCACCTTTTCCACCACGAACTCCACCGGCTGCTCCAGATACAGCACCGAGTTTGCAGGCAGGATGCCGCCTGTTGCTACGATAGCGCCGCCCAGCCGCAGCTTGGGCGCGGCCTCTGCGGGCTGGGAATCGGTTTCCGGCTGGGAAACTGTCTCATCCGCCAACTGGCTGGAGGAACTTTCCTCCTGGATCGGTTCCTCCGGGCTTTCCGCAGCAGAGGGCAGCGGATCCCCTTCATCCTTTGTATCTGCTGCCTGGCTTTCCGTTTCTTCCTCTCCCCATTTCAGGGCAGGATCCGCCTGGGAGGAAACTTCCGGCTCCTCCGGGCTTTCCGGCTCCGCCTGCTCCGGCAGGGTGGCGTCACCCTCTACATGGAACACCAGGTTAAAGAGGGAATCTGTGTCATAGGAGAAGGACTGGGACACGTGAAGCACATTGGCGTCCTCATCCTCCTGCTCCTGCACGCCGTTCACCTGATCGGCGTCAACCTTCACCGGGGCTTTGCTGCCAAAGCCCAGCAGCGTCTCCTCCTCTATCTGGGTGACAGCCCCGCCGCCTTCTCCCAGGGTTACAGGAAGCTGCTGTGCCCGTTCCCTGTCCAGCACCATGCCAGGCACTGTCTCCAGGGTGTCATCCTCCGGGGCCTCCGCAAAGGCAACGGCGCACACCTTGCCGCCCTCGGCGGAAACGCCCTCACCGAAAAATTCCGCTTTCAGGGAAACCGGCCCGTCAAAGGGCACCTGCTCCCCGTTTTCATCCTGCAAGCCCACTTGCAGCAGGGCGTGGAGGGCATACTCCTCATCCTCCATAGCCTGTTTCAGCTTGGCCTGGCGCTGGGCAAGCTGCTGGGGATCTTCCAAGCGCTCCACCACCAGATGGGTTCCCTCCGGCAATTCCCCTTCCACTTTCACCTTTAAGGTGGCGTCCTCATAGGCAGCTTCTTTCTGGGGCGCCTTGTCCGGCTGAGGCTCTGCCTCCTCCGGCTGGCTGCTGGGGGTGTCCTCCCCGCTTTCCAAGCCGCTGCTCTCTACATCACTGCTGGCAAGGCCGCTGCTTTCCAGCGCGCTGCTGGAGGCAGCGCTTTCCTCCAGGGCGCTGCTCTGTTCCCCGCCGCTTTCCGGCAGGCTTTCCACTGTGCTTTCTTCCTGCTCCGGCTTCCGGAAGCATTCGTTGCCATGCTCATGCTTCTCTGTTTGCAGCATACCGCAGGTAAGCACAAGCACCTGATCTGTCTCCCCGCCTTCCGGCAGGCTTTCCACCTTAGAAAGCGTCCCGTCCTCGCCCAGCACGGAATAGCATTCCTTTGTATGGGCGTGCAGGCTGATTTCCGGCTTGCCGCAGGTGAGGATCAGCTCTGTCTCTTTACAGTCGTCTGTATGGATGTGGGAGCCAGCCCCAGCCTCCTGGCCGCAGACAAGCTCTTTCTCAGAGCAGTCTGGCCCGTGGCTGTGTCCAACCCCTTCTTCCAGGCCGCAGACCAGCTCCTGGTTTTCATCATAGCAGGCAGCGCCATGGGCATGGGCCGGGGACTCCTCCAACTGGCAGGTTAAGGCTTCCTCATAGCAGTCATCCAAATGCACGTGGCCCACTGTCTGCTCTTGCCCGCAGATCATCACCTCGCGCTTTTCATAGCAGGCTTCCACGTGGTGATGCTCCCGGATTTCCGGCAGGGCGCACACAAGGGCCGCTTCCTTATCGTAACAGTTATCATTATGTTCATGGACTACATAGTTTGCGTAGCCGCAGGCAAGCTTTTCCTCTCCGTCAAAGCACGCCTCAGAGTGCTGGTGGACAGGCACCGCGCAGTCCAGCACCATGTCCCGCCGGGCCATTGCCTGCCCCTGCTGGATCATAAAATAAAAGGTGCCCACTGTTACAACCAGCGCAAGGCCCGCTACCACCGGAATCCATCGGCGAACCCGCCGCCGCTTTCCCAGCATTTTTGCCGCCTGCTTGTCAAATACCGCGTTTGCCATGCTCTCCATCCTTTCGTGCTTTCAATACAGGGCACTTAGAACCTGTATTCACAACCTGTAACCACCGTCTAAACGGCCTTTTTGAAGCCACTCTATGTTAAATTTTCTTGCAAGGCGACAGCCTTGCTGCGAACATTTGCCTTGATTGGCTTCAAAAATTCCCGCTCATCCGGCAATTTCGATTATGAATACAGGTTCTTACTTTACCGCCCCCAGCCCGCTTAAGGGCCATACCCGGAACAAAAGCTTTCCTACAATCAGTTCCTTGTTTACACAGCCCACCGCTGTGTTCCGGCTGTCAATGGAGGTTTCCCTGTGATCCCCCATGACAAAAATGCGTTCCTCCGGCACCTGGTAAGGCAGGGTGATGTTGCACTCCCCCAAGGCCTTGCCGGAAACATAAGGCTCCTCCAGCTCCTCACCGTTTACAAACACATTGCCGTCCTTATCTATATCCACCCAGTCGCCGGTTGTGGCGATAACCCGCTTCACCAGCAGGGTGTTGTTGTAATAAAAGGCGATAACATCCCCGGTGGCGAAGTCTGAGGTGTTCATGGTCACCACAATGTCCCCGTCCATCAGGGTGTTGGTCATAGACGTGCCGCTTATGCGCAGCACCGGGAACACCAGCACCGCCACAATCACCGCGGCGGCGGCCGCCACCATCAGGGCAAAGACTGTGGTGCGCAGCACCCGGCTGTGCTCCTTCTTGCTCAGTTCCTTTTCAAGCTCTGCCTCCACCTGGGCAACAGTGGGCAGATCCACCTCTTTTTCCTTTTCTTCCTTCTTTTCTTCCTTCTTTTCTTTCTTTTCCCTCAAGCGCACCCCTCGCTTCAACTGATTTATGAAGTACCCGTCCGGCCCTGAGTGGCCTGCTGCCTTTCAGGGACTGCCGTGGGGCCGCGCTCCGTTATAGCGTATGCGGTTCAAATAAGGATAAGGCGCCTTTTGAACCGGCCTTCCCCCGTTTTCCACCGCGTTTACTAACCCGCTTTATCCACCATACAGACACATCCGGTTTGATTCAGGAGCCTTCCTCCACCCGCTGGGAGCGCAGAAGCATCCTGCTCTGGGGCTGTAATTTCCCCTGTACCACCTGTACCACTTCCAGCACCCGGGGCGCCTGCTGCTCCCTGCCCCCTCTAACAGGCGGCGGGGCCAAAGGCATTCCCTGGCCCTGGGCGTGGCGGGGCTTCCTCCCAGCGGAAGGCGGCTCCTCCCGCTGCTGGGGGCGGGGCGGCGGGCTTGCGTATACCTGCCGCCGGGGGGCCTCCTGCAAAACAGGCGGGGGCAGAGGCGCAGCCTGGCCTCTTCCCCGCACCTGGGCAAAATCCATGTCAAAATCTTCCTCCGGCGCAAAGCCCTGCCTTTGCCGCTGGGCCTGCAGGCTTTCCCGAAGCTGTAAAATCTGGGCGTCCTTATCATTCAGGCGTTCCTTCAGGCGCTCATACCCTTCCTCCAGCTTGCTCATTTCCTCCTGCACCTCGGCAAGCTTGGCCTTCGCCTTTTCCGCTTCCCTGCCTTGGGCCAGCAAAAGCTGCAAAAGCTCACGCCTGCCCAGCTTATGCAATTCCTTGTCAGTCAATGGCGCGGCTCCCCCTTTCATCCGGCAGGCCCGTCGCATTGCCGCTGCTATCAGGCTTAGCATGAAACGGGCGGCCGCCCGTTTCATTTTCCATATGGAAAATGGCCTTGCGACATACCCATTTAAAAAACATGCTTCTAAACTGAAAACCAATGTACAGTATACAGTATTACACTATGCTAAACAAAACAAGAACAATATTACTCCATCCATAATACTACACCATCTACCGGGAAAAATCAACCCCGGGCGGCCCGAAAAACCACCTTTCGCCGCCAAGTGTATGATTAAGCGGGAGGCCTCCCGCTTAACTTTGGAATATTCCAAAGTCGCCCAGTCCTGCCTTTACATGTATTATACTATGGATCCGCCCTCTTTGCAAGGCCAAACACCAGATCTGGCGGCTTGTCACCTTTTTGTAATATCCGCAGGCAAATCCTGTATACATTCAATTTACGATTCATTCTTATTTTACTCGTATAAGCTGGAAAAGTCTACCTGCTTTCTGCACGAAGATTCTCCTCTAATTTTATGCAATTTTGGATGGAAGGGAAAACCAGCGCTGCCTCCTGAAAACAAAAAAGGGAATCCCGCAGGATCCCCTTTCACTTTGCAATATTCTTTTTAGATAAACTTGGCAGGGCTAATCTTCACGCCAGGGCCCATGGTGGCGCTTACCACGCAGGAGCGCACATACTGGCCTTTAGCGGCGGAGGGCTTTGCCTTCACAATGGCGTCCATCAGGGTGTTGAAGTTTTCAGAAAGCTTCTCCACGCCAAAGGAAACCTTGCCGATGGGGCAGTGGATGATGTTGGTCTTGTCCAAGCGGTACTCGATTTTACCAGCCTTGGCTTCCTGGACAGCACGTGCCACGTCGGGGGTCACAGTGCCGGCCTTGGGGTTGGGCATCAGGCCCCGGGGGCCTAAGAGCTTGCCCAGACGGCCTACCATGCCCATCATGTCCGGGGTGGTAATCAGCACGTCAAAATCCATCCAGCCTTCGCCCTGGATCTTCTGCACCATTTCCTCAGAGCCTACAAAGTCCGCGCCAGCGTTCTGAGCGTCCTCAATCTTCTCAGGCTTGCAGATAACCAGCACCCGCACGTTTTTGCCGGTGCCATTGGGCAGCACGATGGCGCCGCGCACCTGCTGGTCTGCATGGCGGCCGTCAACGCCCAGCTTCACATGCAGCTCTACCGTCTCGTCAAACTTGGCGGTGCCGGTCTTTACAGCCAAATCAAGGGCTTCGTTTACCTCATACAACTTCTGGCGGTCAATGAGCTTTGCGCCCTCTCTATATTTCTTACCGTGTTTCATTCGTCTATACCCCCTGCCCCTTAGTCTACAACTTCGATGCCCATGCTGCGGGCAGTGCCTGCGATCATGCTCATAGCGGCCTCGACAGAGCCGGCGTTCAGGTCGGGCATCTTCTGCTCGGCAATCTTCTGCACCTGCTCCCGGGTGATTTTGGCAACCTTCTTTTTGTTAGGCTCGCCGGAGGCGGACTCAATGCCGCAGGCCTTCTTGATGAGGACAGCGGCGGGAGGGGTCTTGGTGATGAAGGTGAAGGAGCGGTCGGCGTATACGGTGATTACCACAGGGATAATCAGGCCCACGTCGTTCTTGGTGCGCTCGTTGAATTCCTTTGTAAACGCCATGATGTTCACGCCATGCTGGCCAAGGGCAGGGCCGACAGGGGGGGCCGGGGTTGCTTTGCCGGCGGGGATCTGGAGCTTTATAAAGCCCGTAACTTTCTGTGCCATTTTCTGATCTCTTCCTTTCCGTTGTGGTTCGGACGACCCAGGCGGCTGCGGTATTCCGCTTAAAAATCCGCCTGTATCTCCCACTGGGCAGCTTCCTGCCCAATACAGAGCAAATCAAACAAAAACCTTTCTTTCCGGTGACTTCCGGCGCTTAGCCCACAGGCTCCGCCTGATCCAGCTCCAGCTCCACAGGGGTGTCCCTGCCGAACATGGAAACCGTCACCCGGACGCGGTTCTTCTCCACGTCCAATTCCTCCACTGTGCCGATGAAGCCCTCCAGGGGGCCGTCTACGATGTTTACCGAATCCCCCACCTGGTAGCTGATTTCAAACTCCCGGTTCTCTATCCCCAGCCGGGCGACTTCGTCCTCCGTCAGGGGGATGGGCTTGGAGGAGGGGCCGACAAAGCCTGTGCAGCCGCGGATGTTGCGCACGGCATACCAGGATTCGTCTGTCATAACCATTTTCACAATCACATAGCCGGGGAAAATCTTGCGCTCCACTTCCTTGCGCTTGCCGGCGTCCGTGATTTCAGTGACCTTTTCGGTGGGCACACGGATCTCTTGAATCAACTCCTGCAGTTGGCGGTTCTCCACCGTTTTTTCCAGGTTCGAGGCCACCTTGTTCTCATAGCCGGAGTAGGTGTGTACCACATACCATTTTGCTTCCTCTGCCATGTGTTACCTCCGATGCAGCCATCTCAGCCCTTGGCCACGTCCATGACAAGGCCCAGAAGGTTCATGAACACAGTATCCAAGGCAAACACAAACAGCCCCAGCACAATGATGGTGACCAGCACCACCCCCGTGTTCTTGAAAACGGCCTTGGGCGTGGGCCAGACAATTTTTTTCATTTCGCCCTTGCAATCCTTAAAGAACTTTGCGATGCGCTTAAAAAAGCGCACAAAGGGGTTTTCCTTTTTCTCAGGCTTCTTTTCGGTCTTTTTTGCGTTATCCGCCATGCTGACACCCCTTATCTTGTTTCCCTGTGCAGGGTGTGTTTCCGGCAGAACCTGCAATACTTATTCATTTCCAGTCTGTCGGGGTCATTCTTCTTGTTCTTCTTGGTGAGATAGTTCCTCTGCTTGCACTCTGTGCAGGCCAGTGTGATCTTCACGCGCATTTGTCGGCACCTCCCGTTTTACGGAAATAAATTTGGGGTCTCCCCCAGCCTCCCTCCAAAAAGGGCCAGCCGCCTGCATTTCCAGGCAACACAAATAAAGCCTCTTTTCGAGGTGCTCCCAGTATACCACATCTTGTTGGGGCTTGTCAACTTTTTCTTTTGGGCGGGCGTGCGGCGGCAGGCGTCTGCCCCCGTTGCAGTAAACCCGCGGCGGATGGGAATATCGTAAAAGTCTGGCGGGAGCGCTTGGAAAAGCAGCCCACGCAGCTTGTATTCCGCGATTCCCCACTCTGAAAAAGCAGCGGATTCAACAGCTATGATAATATAAAACCATGTGAAAATATTTTGAAATGTATACTTTTTAGCAATCCAATCTGAAAACTTTTTGTTTGTATAATTTTACCACTATTTCCCCCAAAAAGCAAGGCTTTTACCCTGTGTTTTGGATAAATCTGTTTATCCTGCCCGCTGGCAAAAAGGTATGCAATTATTCACGTCACTTTTTGACAGTTGGTACCACCCGGCTTCAAAATCCGACTGGCTAAAGAGATCATATAAGATAGTGCAGGTATATCCTCCACATTCAAATTGATTCTGAAGCCGTTTCCCTAGCAGCATTATATAGTCATAGTCTTGATCTGCGTATCGGAAAAGCAATATTGGAATAATATTATCACTGGATGCTGTACGAAGATTGTCTGCCGCTTCGCCAAATTTTTCTGCTTCTACAGTCTGCGCATCGAATAATGCAAGTATATTTTCTTTCGGGAGAAGCCGTTGATTTTGTGCCAGAATATATGCAATTTCTGCACTTATCTGTGGAACCAAAATACTGTTAGAAGTTTCATAGTTTAAATTGTATTCGTCTCTAAGAGTTTTTAAGACAGAGGTTTCTGTATAAGCCGCAGCCACTTCAATCCCGTCAATGGGATTATGGACAAGCCTAATCAGCTTCTGCGACACATTGCTTTTGCAAACCTGGCGCTTCACCCCAAGAACGCAGGGAAATGCCGCTGGATATGTTAGTTTTAAATCATTAGATGCGGCGGCTACTAAAACAGCACTGCTTTGGAGTTGATGCAGTAATGGCAGCATCTGCCTGGCATACAGCAAATGATACATTCGCAGACTCGTAGATATGATATCATATTTTTCTGTGATACAGTATTGCAATGCACGAATCAATGTAGGAAGTGAATGGTTACTATATCCATGATTCATCATTAAACCGGAAATCACAACTTGTTCCAAAGTTCCTTTTTTATGCAAGCTTTCAATCAAAAGCGCCGTACATAAAGTCCCGTGAGTAACCCGCAGGGGAAAAGAAGATGATGGCGTTCCCTTATTGCCGCCGTTTCCTTCCAGTTCTTTTACAGAGAAGCGCTTTTGATAGTATGGCACAAGCTTATGCAGTACTTCCCAGTCAATCCTATCATCGATCACGCAAATTTTTATCGGCACCATATCCCGCCTTACTGTTATAGTTGATAAAATTAAAACATACTTTCAACTTTATCAGATAGATAAGTCATGTTGGGCTGCCCCGCCTGCTATTCCTCCCGCTGGCTCAGCAGGAGGATAGGCTCCGTTTTGAGATTCCGGTTTACCAAAATCACCGACAATGTAAGGGTAAACAGCAGCAAAAAGGCGGAAATTCCCGCCGCTAAGGGCAGCGCCGCGCCTTCTGTGGCTAATCGGGAGGCTAAATCTCCGTTTGCCTCTTCCGTCACCCAGGAACTGAATTCCGTACTGTAGGCAGACTCCTGCTCATTTCCCAGAGATTCCATCTGGTTTGCGGCAAGCAGGCCAACCCCGCTTCCCAGCACCACCGCCACAACAGCCAGCCCCATTATGCCGCCAATGAGGGAAACGCGGCACTGACGGCGGCTCATGCCCAAGCCGCGCTCGATAGCCGTTCTTTTTTTCTGTTTCACAATAAAGAAGTACAGGAGCAGAAGGATGATGATCATGGCCGAAAGCATCCCGGCCATGCACAGCAAGGCCGCTATGCTGCCTGTCTGCCGCAGATTTTCCGCAATCTGTTCATAACCGTTGTCATCATAGCTGATTTCCAGAAACTCGCCTGCCCCCGATTTTTGAAAGGCACTGTCAAAAGCGGCAACCGAACCATTGGGGATCTGAAAAGAGGTGGTATAGGCAAGCATGGGGCCGAAATCGGCAATATTCTGCTCATCGGACGCCTGCACGGATTTTGAGGGGATAATTACCGTATCCCTTCCCAGCTCGCTTATGTGCGCCTGATCGGGATTGGGTCCCTGATAGCGGTAAATCCCAACAATTTCATAGGCCGCGTCCCAAAAGACCGGGTATACATCCCCCTGGGTATTGGCAAGTGAGAAATCAATAGCGCCAAAGTTATAACCAAAGGTGAAGCCGGGGCTTGTCCTATAGTTTGCGAAAAACAGCGGCAGTTGAAGGCTGTCCCCCACTTCCAAGCTGTTGTGCTTTGCAAAGTCCTCCGGCACCATGCAGGCCAAAGCCCCGCTTTGAAACTCCTCTTCTGAGATTTCCCGCCCCGCAGACACGGTCGCTTCCCTCTTATGGAAGGATGGCAGGAGGGAACAGCTTTCAGTAGGCAGTACGGGGAGGATATCTTCAAAAAGTGCCTGCCGTTCTACAAGGCTCAGCCAGCCCTTTCCTCTCGCTGTTTCATAGAAGCCGTCCGTCACTTCTTCCCAGCGCACCCCATCCGGCATATTCATGTCGCTGTCCAGTCTGACGCCCTGCCCATCCGTCTGGGTAGATTCAGGCCGGAGCCAGGGCGTGAACTCCAGTCCCGAGGGTATCTGCACATCCGGGTGGGTGTTAGCTTGATACTGCAGTCCGGCAATATATGTTTTTCCAGCTTCTAAAGGGGCCGGGTTCTCTGTGAAATGGTCGCAGAACCAAAGGGTCTTGCTGCCGCGGGCGTCTCCCCACAGGACTTTTTTAATGTCTACCAGCACAGGCTGGGTGGGAATACAGTCTTCCACCGGGCTGAACTCAATAATAAGATAAAAATTGTATTCTTCCGCATTGATGGGGGTTCTCTCGCAGTCCTGCAAAAGAGCGCCATAGTATGGGCGCTTTTCCGGGCCTTTCAGATACTCCGCCCCCTCAAACTCCAGGACGCTCTCCGGCAGGACGGTATCATAGGCAGGATATGTCCAGTGAACATACTCCTGCAGCGCGGCATCCCACTGGTCGTATGTGGCGGTTTGAGTTTCCTTTTGCGTCACCGTGCCGATAGTGGTAAAAATTTCTTCCATCTTTTTCAACTGCTGAGCCGACTTCATCCACAGGGCCGCGCCGACCATCAGCAGCGCTGTGCCCGCCGCCAGCAGGATCAGGAATAAAACCAGCTTAAACGGAGTCCTGAAAAGCTGCTTGATACTGTTTCCCATAATTTCCTCCTATTGCAGGGCAGTCCCATCTTTACGATGGGACTGTCCCTATTCCATATAAAAAGCATATCGTTTTTACAAAGCTTTCAGAAAGGACTTGAAAAACAGTATCTAAAAGGTGTCTTATACAAAAAAACTAAAGGTTTCATACAGCTCTTTCCTCTCTGTCCAGCTTTCCGTCTGTCATTCGGTAAACCACATCTGCCTGCGCGGCAATGTCCAAATCGTGTGTAACTACAATTACACAATAATTTTTTTCTGCTACCAACTGCTTGAGCAGGCCGATAACCACCTTCCCATTCTCTGTGTCCAGATTGCCTGTAGGCTCATCCGCCAAAATCACTTTTGCCGAGGAGGATAGCGCCCGCGCGATTGCCACCCGCTGCTGCTCTCCGCCGCTGAGCATCGCCGGAAACTTCTTTTCCTGTTCTTTCTTCAGACCAACGCTTGCCAGCAATTCCCTAGCCCGTGCGGCGGCCTCTTTTTGGGAACGCTTTACAATCTGCATGGGGTACATCACGTTTTCCAAAACGGTAAGAGTGGGGAAAAGATGGAATCCCTGATAAATAAGGGAGACGTTCTCCCGCCGATGGCGTTCCTGTCCAATCTCGTCAAGGGGCGTTTCCCCCACATAAACGGAACCTCTCACAGGCGTTCCCAAGCCGGCAAGCACAGAGAGCAGGGTTGTTTTCCCGCTGCCGGAATGACCAATTATAGCATAAAATGTTCCCGCTTCAAAGGAACACGACACGTCTTTCAACGCCTGGACTTTTTGATATTTGCTTTGGTAGATATAGTCCACATTCTTTGCAGAGAGCATTTCCATAACGGTACTTCCTCCCTTTCCATTCTCAATCGATCTTTGTTAACAATTCTAAGACGTTCATGCTGAACAGGAACGCCAGGGCAATGATAATACTGAGAAAAGCGCAGACTAAAAAGATGCCCTCCATCACAAGGATATCGCCCAGGCCCAGGCTGGTTGCCGCCAGCAGTACAGGCAGGGTGACAACACAGCCCAAAAGCATCAGCAGGGCGTTTTCCAAAAAGCAGCGCAGGGCGCATAGAAAGCCGGGCCGTCCCAGAGACAGGGCAATCGCGATTTCCCTGCGGGAGCTGCGCAGCACCAGAAACAGAACGAAAACAATCAATAAAACTATAAGAGATAAAAACGGGGCCTGAAACCACCGGAAAATACGGATATTCTCCTGTATCCTGTCTGCGGTTTCTATAAACAGCCTGTCGTTGACTTCCAGCGCATTGCCCTCCCGCTCTTTGAAGGAGTCGGGATCAACCTCCTGAAAGCCCGCTTTTTTCATCCCGGCCTTCCATTCGTTAAGCTGTAAAGGGTCAGCCACTGTCCCCTGAAAGGACGCATACGTATAATCCAAGCCAGCGTCCTGCAAAAAAGACTGAAGCCAGCGGGCCGGAACTGCCACATCGCTGGCATTGCCCGCAGCAACTTCGCTGGAGACATAAGTACCCGCTACGACCAGACTGGCCTTTCCAACCTCTACAAAGCGAAAATGCATGTCATCCTCCTCATATTCCCAGACATACAGAGGAAATTCTATCGTACCGCCCAGGGAAATGCGGTGGCGGGAGGCGTAATCCGTGCTGATAACGCAGGCAGGCTGATCGCCGGAAAACAAGCTCTCATCCCACCCCTGGGCGTAGGATATCTGTTCCCGTATAAGAGGGGAGAGCAGGCTGCTGTCGTTAATCCCTATCATAGAGGTGTCGCAATATTGAATAGGCTGCTTCTGGTTCTTTTCATCTATGTTCCCGCCCGCAAGCATGGTGTAGAGGGAGTCACTGATGCCCCCGGAAAGCAGGGCCTCTATATGCTTCTGATCGATTTCCAGCCCCGCCTGCCGATTCCCATTCGTGCCGACCACCTGCACGGTTACTGGTATCGTTTGCGAAAGGTTCCGCAGTATAGCCTCATTGTTTTGGATGTTCCCCATGTAAAACGCGATACAAAAAATCACTAGAATCCCAAATAAAAAAACCAGAAAACTTTTCCCTTTATTGCGGTATAAATCCCGCCAAACTTCAGTTAGCGCAAACATGATATTCCTCCGGGATGGGCAAACAATAATTTTACACAAATTTTACTACCAGTGAATGCTTTTTGTCAATAGAAAAACCTAAAAAAGCTATCTCCGTTTTCGTTTTATAAAAAAGTATAATGAAACAGGGTAATGAAAAATGGAAGAAATCCGAGCAAAGATTGACGATATTAAGGCCGAACAGCGGGAACAGCGCAATAAAGGGCGTATCCCTTCGCCTGACGAACGCGGACTTGCCGGAAAAGCCGAAACGCAAGCGGCCATATCACACCGTTAAAACAGTGAAGCGCGCGCCGAAGGGCGAAAGCATAGAGAAACGCCCCGCCGAAGTGGACACGCGGGAAGATGTGGGACATTGGGAAATGGACACCGTTTATTCAAAAAAGAAGAGTTCAAAGAAAACCCTTCTTGTGCTGACCGAACGGAAAAGCCGTCTTCCCATTATGGAGCTAATGCCAGATCGGACGGCTGAAAGCGTGGTTGCCGCCCTTGACCGTATAGAAAGGCGTTTCGGTTCGCGCCTATTCCGGTTGATCTTCCGAACGATCACCGTTGACAACGGCAGGGAATTCGCGGATGTGGAACGGCTGGAACCTTCCGCACTGACGAAGGGAAAGCGCACAGCACAAAGGTTTACTATTGCCAGCCATACAGCAGTTACGAGCGGGGAAGCAATGAAAACGAAAATAAAATAAAGCGGCGGCACTTCCCGAAAGGAACGGACTTCGGGAAAGTAACCGCCGCAGAAGTCAAGCGCGTGGAAATCTGGATTGCAAACTATCCGCGTAAAATATTAGGCTGGAAAACATCTGAAATGGTCTTTCGTGCCGCCGTCGCCGCCCTCTGAAAAAATATTTCAAATTTTTTCGCATTTGCTCTTGACATTTCCGGCCTGCAAAGATTTTTGACAAGCACAAACCCCAGTTAGTATTCCTGCTTCCCTGTAAGCCGCCGAAAACATTCCTTATAAAGCCCCTCAGTAGTGTGCACGATATCCTTCGGCAGCGCTGGCCCAGGCTCTACTCCATCCAGCCCATTGTCTGTAAGCCAATCCCGCACGAACTGCTTGTCAAAGCACTTTGGCGATATGCCCGTCCGGTAGTCCTCCGCTGCCCAAAACCGGCTGGAATCCGGTGTGCAAATTTCATCGCCCAAGGTGAGAGTACCATCTCCATCATACCCAAACTCGAATTTTGCGTCTACAAGGATGATGCCCTTTTGTAAAGCGTGTGCTGCACAGGTTTCATAAAGAGCAAAGCTGATTTTATAGATTTTTTCTGTCTCATCAGGGCCCAAATCCTGCCGCAGCTTTTCCATTGATATATTTTCATCGTGCCCCGCGCTGTTCTTTGCCGCAGGCGTCAGGACAGGCTCCGACAGCTTTTCTGCCAGTTGATACTTGTTCCCATTATAACTCCCAGCCGCCTGATACTCTTTCCACAAGCTGCCAAACATATAGCCCCGCACGATGAATTCGTAAGGCAGCATGTTCAGTTTCTTAACCAAGACTGTGCGCTTTTGGCAGGGCTGGGGCAGCCCCGCAGGGTTAGCTGAAAGGATGTGGTTTGGCACAATAGCGCGGGTATAATCAAACCAGAAATTGCTAATCTGCGTAAGCGCCACTCCTTTGTCTTTTATAACGGAGTCCAGGATGACATCGAATGCCGAGATCCTGTCCGTAGCTACGATGGCCAGTTGGCTTTCTCCCGTTTCGTAAACTTCTCTTACTTTGCCGGAAATAATTTTTTTCATAGGCTCATCCCTTTCCGAATACTCAGATCACGGCGGTCTGCTTGATAGCGTACAGGGTGTCCATGCAATGCCTATGCGGGGAACCGCCGCTCATGCAGTCGAAAATTTTCTCCTCGCAGTGGACGATGAGCCAGTCGGCGTAATAAGTGAAAAGCTCACCGGACACCCATTTATAACGGCCCTCCCGCTGGTCGGATTCCGTAATGAGGAAGGGCTTCCTCACAAATACGTTCAGGGCATGAAGCCCGGCATCTGTTGTGTGCGCCTGGTAATTTTCCAATATCTCCCGCCGCAGCTCTTGAGAAATGTAGTGCAGAGAGCCAGAGCAGAACACAATATCAAAATGGCTGTCCAGCCGGAAATCACGCAGATCAGCCCGGAAGAAGTTGATATCCACCTGAACCTTTTCGGCAAGGCGTTTTGCCTTGTCCAACCCCAGGCGTGCCGCGTCAAAAGCGGTGACGCTGTACCCATTGCGGGCAAAGAACACCGCGTTTTTCCCTTCGCCGCAAGCCACATCCAGCAGGCGCAGAGGCTTTATGGGAGGACAAAGCTTCATTATCTCATAACACATAGGAGAGGGCTGCACGCCCCAATAGTAGCCATCGGCCTTATAGCGTTCTTCATAGTCGGTAATGCGTTTCTGCTCTGCCGCATAGCCCATCAGTTGATCAATGCTGCAGTGCAGGACATTGGCCAGCAGCGGCAAAACAGAAGTATCTGGCAAAGAACTTCCATTTTCCCACTTGGAAACAGCCTGAAAGGATACCCTTACCTGTTCGGCCAGTTTCTCTTGGGTCAACCCCTGCTGCTTACGGAGAGCGTGTATGTTTTTGCCGATTTGATTGCCCATAAAATCCGCCCCTTTCGGGTTAAGTATAACACAAAAGGGGCGAGCCATGTATAACTTGTTTTTTGAGATGGGCTAAGGATTCAACTGGAGGTAGAATAGGAGTATACGGCCTAATACTCCCATGAATAAGGCTGGTTTTGAACCATCGGATAAAAAAGCAGAAGTTTCGCGTTCATTTTGTTTACCTCCGTGGTTTGATTGTGTCTGTATATTACCATGCAAACGCCGTAATTGCAAGAGGCTAAGGCGCACAAACTTTCGCCTTGATACCTGGTGCATATGCCGGCTTGACAAAACCACGCATTTGAGGGATAATAGAGTAAAATGGAGAAGGGGCTCTCATAATGAGGCGTATGACATACAAAGAGGACATGACCCCGATGGACAAGCTCTGCATTGAAAAGGGCATCACCCGGCGGGAGCTGGCGCGGCAGAGCAGGGTACCGATCCGCACCATAGAGGGCTGGGCCAAGAGGTCGCGCACCAGCCCAAACGTCTATCAGCTCTACAAGGTAGCCCAGGTGCTGGGATGCCAGATAGAGAACCTGTTGGAATTGGACAGGCTTGAACAGGAGGAAAGCGGCAGGGAATAAGTAAAGGGGAACCGTTTTCGGTTCCCCTTGCGTATTCATTTAGGCCGTTATATAGTCGTACAATTTGGCTTTCAGGACAATCATCTGGGCCTCCGCCGCCTCGGCCCGGGCCTTGTATTCGTCCCGCTCTTCGGCCAGCTGACCGGCCTGCACCGTGCACTGGGCCAGCTGCTCTCCCAGATCCTGGGCCTGCTCCACCGGGTTTCCGGAGAAGTCGTTGTCGATGTTCTCCTCCGCGATGTCGAATACGCCCCTGAACGCCGTGGCGATGTAGCTGCGCGGTCCCAGGTCGTCCACCATAGCTTTTATCTGCTGAAGGACTTCACGCTCCTGGTCTTTGGTGGCCATAGCGGCCTCCGCTGTGTTTTCGATGCACATTTTTGATTTACCTCCTTGATTTTTCTTTCCTGCTCTGTTAAAATCAAGTTAGCCGGGGGCAGGTTTCCCCGGCCCGCCTTGTTTGAGGCATCGGAGGATAGCGGGGTAACATTGGCGTGTGTACCGCTATCCTAGTTTTTTCACTCCTTCCCGCCTCGGGACTATATGCAAAAGAAAAAGCACCCGGTTTTTACCGAGTGCTTTTCTAATTGCCTCATTCAGTGGGCAACATCATGGCCAACACGAACGCCGGGCCTACAAAATAGATTGTGGCGGGGTTCGTATGACTCTGGTATGTGAGGTGGATACGAAAAAGATATTTTTGCCAAATCGGTGGATGTATATGAACTTTCAATATGCATATATCAGATTTAAAATATCTTTTTGATAATGTTCTTTCGACTTTCTAATGGCACTCCAGCTTTTGACATAATTAATAGATAAATAAAACACCTTAATATTCGGTATGTAGCGAAATCGACAGGCTCCAATTGCTTTATTGAGCCGTGGGCGATACAATTTCTTGTAGTGCTATATTCTTCAGCAAAACCTGACTGGGGTGGTAATTGTGAATCAATGCAAATTTATTCCATCTGACAAACCATCTCTGGAGCGAATTCTGTTTCACAAAATGCAAATTTGTCCTTAATTGTTACATCATAATGACTTATTAAATTCTTAAAGCTACGTAAAGATGAATTCCTCTTATTATTTATGCCATACCCAGATTGCATTACTGCTTTTTCGATAGTATCCAATAATTGATTTTTGACAGCACGGAATGTCTCATCCTTTTCAGATTTAAAGCTTGAGAAAATATTGTTAAACTCGCCTTCAAAGCTAATTGCAGTTATTAGCCATTTAGCGGGATCTATTGTTAGCTTGTCTTGACTATCATTTGGAAAAAAGTACGGATTTTAATTACCTGTAGTCCTTCTCTCTGCTACCAAAGAAAACAATCTGGGTAAAATATTTATATCGAGATCATCAAACGTAATAGTATTCTTGCAACTCGGCTTATAATTCAAATAATCACGTTGGAAAATTACCGCTTTTCCAGATTCAGCATATTGACCATCTGGCCTTAGTTTATAAATAACAATGTCCTCCATTGGGATGTCATTTTGAAAATTAGCAAACACCAAGAAGTCTCGTACATACAAGTAATATTTCCCGATATCAGTTGACTTTTTAGGAGATTTAAATGTTATGGACCATTTGGGATTAATCGAAAGCGGAGTATTGTCTTCAAACTTGAGATTAAGCCTACTGCTGAATTCAAGGATACATTCAATGTTTTCTCCATCAATAGTACAGGTAAACTCCTGATTTATATCAGACCATTGATTAAGAGATATGCCAGATATTTTATATAACTGTTCGGATTGAAAATTATAGGCTTTACGCGGCGAGAAAAAAGCTCTTAATGCTGGAGATTGGAACACCAACTTATCATAGCTATCTTCGCACCCATAATAAGTCGCATATATTTGAATAGAGAATCTAATACTTTCTTGTATTGCCGCCATTGCACCGCCTAGTCTTTTGCAATAAAGGAAGACAATTTTTCTATTTGACGTGCTTCCTTCAAGGTAATCAATAGAATCTATACTATCAAACCCACCAAGATATTCATTTTTGGCTCGAACGACTGTAAGAATTCTTCCATCCAATACGAAAGGATACTCGCCACCTTTAAAATTGAATTTGCCACAAATCATATTCCAATTTAACCAATGTCATTAAGTTAGTACGCAAGGACGCACGCCAAAGGGCCAGGGGGCACAAAAAAGAGCAAAAGGAATTGGG